>NZ_JBFRTR010000005.1:0-47420 GCF_041474215.1 Vibrio sp. 10N.222.52.C12 | reverse complement strand
GTCGTCACCATCACGGTCGGCCGCAAAGACAGGTAGTTCAAAGCTCAGGTCATTCTTCGCTTGGCCATCAGCATGATCTAATGCTTCAAGCAGAGTAAAGGTGTACTCACCCACCGCGCTAGTAGAAAAACTAATCGTAAAGACGGGAACCTCTGGGTTAGCTCCGTCTTTCACAAAGCCGATGTACCCCCCAGTCGTGTTTGGATCGGCTTTAAGCTCAACGACCAACCCATTAGATTTAAGTGTGTCGTTGGTATTAAATAAGCTTGGATCAATGCGGAAGCTGGTGACATTATCGCTTTGATCGGTGAACTGAATAATCTCAGTTTGGCTCACCGGAGCGTTGCTTGCGGCCGAGCCATCTGTAAGGTTAGATTCGGATAAAGTGACGCTTGGAATGGCGTTGATGATTGGAATATCACCATCGGTGATGGTCAAAGTCACGGTGGATGTCACCGGATCTTTATCAAAGTCACTTGACGTCACTACGATTGTTTTAACGATGTCTTCGTTGTTTGTATGAACTAAATCGCGATTGGGTTCAAAGCGCACTTCACCTTGCAGGGTGATGACTAACGTCCCTTCAGTGAAACCAAACCGCTGCTCACCAGTATCTGTTTGAACCAATGTTCTAAGTTGTCCGTCATAAACGAACTGAGTGATTGTTGCACCATCTGCACTTTGCACTGGCATCACATCAACAGTGCCAGTCGTAACAACACCAGCAGCCAAATCAGCCACCGTTGGCTCAGTAATGGTTAACGTTTGGTTTTGCATGCCTTGCACATCATCGCTGACCGTCACTTTCAATGGCGACATCAATGAATCATCACCATCACGATCGACCGCAAGTACAGGAAGCTCAAAGCTCAGATCGTTCTTTGCTTGGCCATCAGCATGATCCAATGCTTCAAGTAGAGTAAAGGTGTACTCACCCACCGTGCTGGTAGAAAAGCTAATCGTAAAGACCGGTACTTCTGGGTTGGCTCCATCTTTCACAAAGCCAATGTACTGATTGCTGTTTTGTGGATCGACACGTAACTCGACGGCTAACCCGCCCGATTTAAGCGCGTCGTTCGTGTTGAATTGAGCAGGATCGATACGGAACTTGACTACATCATCACTTTGATTGGTAAACGAGATCGTCTCGGTTTGACTCACTGGCGCGTTGCTTGCTGCCGAGCCATCTGTAAGGTTAGATTCTGATAGCGTGACACTTGGAATAGTATTGATGATTGGAATATCACCATCGGTGATGGTCAAAGTAACGGTGGATGTCACCGGATCTTTATCAAAGTCACTTGACGTCACCACGATCGTCTTAACGATATCTTCGCTGCTCGTGTGGTTTAAATCGCGATTGGGTTCAAAGCGTACTTCACCTTCAAGGGTAACAAACAGCTTTCCCTCAGGCACAGTGATAAGCTGCTCTCCCGTTAAGCCCTGATTCAAGGTGTAAACGGTATTATCATACGTGATCTGGGTAATGGTCGCGCCATCAGCACTCTGCTCAGGCATTACATCAATGGTGGCAGTCGTCACCGTACCAGCAGCCAAATCCGCAACCGTCGGCTCAACAATATTGAGCACACCATCTTTCATGATTTGCACATCATCACCGATGGTCATTGTAAGCGGGGAAATTTGCGAGCTATCGCCATCAGTGTCCACGGCGTAAACAGGCAGTTCAAAGTTTAGCTCGTTATTTGCAAGGCCATCTTCATGATCTAACGCTTCAAGCAGCGTGAAGGTGTATTCCCCTAATGTGCTTGTAGAAAAGCTAATCGTGAATACTGGGACATCAGGGTTTACCCCATCGTTAACAAAACCTATGTAAGTACCTGAGTTCTGGGGGTCTTCCTTGAGTTCAACGACAAGCCCATTCGATTTGAGCGTATCATTGGTATTGAATAAGTTTGGATCAATCCGAAAACTCGCGACATCATCACTACCGGCTGTAAACGTAATCGTTTCAGTGGCGCTAACCGCATTTCCGCTTGGCGAAGATCCGTCACCAAGATTCGTTTCAGATAATGTCACTGGTGGAACTAGGTTAATTACCGGATCTTGGCCATCAGTAATACTAAGATCAAGCGTTGAAAAGCTCTCGTCGCCATCAGCATCTTCAGCTAAAAAGGCGAATTGTTTTACTATGGTTTCGCTGCTTGAGTGGTTGATATCGCGCGCAACTTCAAAACTAAAATCGCCATTTAGTGAGATGGTTACAACACCCTCAGTAAAACTGAATGTTTGAACAGCATCTGGCAGCAAGCTCTGATCTAGTGAGTAATCAACACCATCATAGTTAAAAGATTGAATTGTCGAGCCATCAGCGCCTTCGAAGTTGAATAGGTTATACGAAACAACGGTATCGCCGGCTAAAGTTAGTTCCGTGACTGACTCAACTTTATCAACTAGCTCAACAACATCATCTGTGACATTAACGAGAATCTCTGCGGCTTCTGGTGTACTCGAACCGCCAGATAGTGCAGAACGGTCGCCATCTGCATCAACGGCATAAATTGGCAATGCAAAAGTTAGCAGCGCATCTTCAGCGCCTTGATGAGAAAGTTCTTCATAAAGATTAAACTCATAGTTGCCCAATGAAGGGCTATCAATTTTAACATCAAAGACCGTAATTCTCGTTCCATTGACCTCAACGTAACCTTCATAAGTTCTTACACCACCGATCTCACCAATCAGCTCAAGTAGCACAGCCTCACCATTTGAAACCAAGCTGCCACCCGTATTAAATTCCGTCGGCTCCAGTTCATAATGGTCGATGATGTCGCTTTCGAAAATATCGGCAGTGATACTTCCGCTCCCCGCTACAGGCGCGGTTCCCTCTTGTGAGCCACCAATGATGCCTGCTTCATCGACACTAATACTGTCGACATTAGTAATGACTGGGCTATCGCCATCAGTGATAACAATGTTGATGTTATTGGTTACAACATCTTGGTCGAAATCGGTAATCGTGATCGGTAAATCGAACGTCAGTGAATCGGTGCCCACTTGTTCTATTGGATTAAACTGCTCGAATTTATAAGTACCATCGGTATCTAGTGAGATAGTGAGAACAACCTCACCTCGACCTTGGATGGACAGAGTAATCGTTGTTCCATCATCAGAAAGTCTCGCAAGCGTATTTTGATTATCACTGAGCAACCCATCAAACTGGTCCAGTGCACCAGCATCAAATACAGCTGATTGAAGATTATCACTACCAATATTGGAGAACGTTCCTTCAATTGCTGCACTGCTAGTTTCTACGTTACTGATATTCACACTTTCAGCAGACGGATCGCCCCCATCAACCACGGCAACTTGCGCATTAATTGGTGTTGCTAATGGGTTTCCGGCGGTGTCTTCACCTTGAATATCAAAAGTGATGTTAATTTGATCGCCTGTATAGGAAACCTGACCGCCACCAACAGACGTTACGTGATCAATTGGTTGAGAAATCGTTGTGGTCAATGAAAGCTCAGCGTTGTTTCCAACACTAACAACATCGATGTCGATGCGTAATACTTCATCGGTGCCTTGAACACCAATGATAGAGTTCGTCGCCGCATCATAAGTAAACGTAACGGGTTGACCACTTGAAGTAATATCACTGTTTAGCTCTGTGAGTAGCGAAGCGAGAGACAGTGCTTCTGGAACAAAAGAATCAGGGGAGAGCGCTAAACTACCAGCAATGATAGTTTCTGTCGTCGTGATAGATTGAGGATAAGTATTATCAGATATCGAGCCTTCAGTAAGAGCTTCACTGATTGATTGACCGCCCGATGAACGGGTTATTGTTCTGAACTCTTCTCGGTCTTCATCAACCGTTTGTTCTGCTAGACCTGCGGTCTCAAAAAATGTCGACGGATGAGTTTCGGTGTAGTTGTAGTCAATCGTCACAAAGCCAGCGTTTGCAGAACCTAATCCGCCCCCCGCAGCCGTTGCTTCTAAGATTTGGGTCGGATCGGCACCACCTAAAATGGCTTCTTGGATAGCAGCAAATTCATCATCATCAAAATCTCCTGCATCGGCTTGCTGTAAGTCAAAATTAACTTCTCCAGCGATAGGAGCATCAGCCCACACTAAGTCTTGATCAACACAGCCAACACAATTACTTGCCACCTCAGTGACACCGTTTGGGTTACCTAATAACAGCTCTGCTTGGTTTGCAGTGATAACAATCTCGTTTTCACGAATAATATCGCCAACTGAAATTTTTCGTGCGCTTCCATCAGACTTAACCGCAATGACTTCTCCACTCACTGCCTCTACAACTGCAGCTTGGCGCGAAACTTCAATACCCATATATCCCCCGAGGTCACAAAATGCTGTATTGCCCAACATCGTGAAAATGATAGTAATAACGGTTTCAGGCTTAAATTATATTCAGAACTTATTCTCTGCATTAACAATCAATTACGTAGACTGATGTATGTGATGAGTCAGTTCCGTTTCGCCTGTTTTTTTTATAGTTTACTTAACTTTAAGCCTAGTCTTCCTTATCCGAAATGTCATGTCTGTGCGAAGTGACTTCTTTTCACAAATCTAGGCATTCACTTTAGTTTGTTCATGGACTAAGCAAAAGTTTATAGGGTGTTGATTAATATACAATAAAGCGCATACCTTAATTACACCTCAAATTTTTATAAATATATACAGTAATAAAGTTGATAAATCATTAGGATTTATGGGCGATTGATAGGGTCGATATATACCTAAACCCCAAAGAAGAACTAAATCCCATATTTGAGACAAGGTGCAGCATAAAGCTGATGAGAAACTGTTCAAACACCGTATATGGCGTCAATTACATATACAACAGTTAGAGTATTGAATGGGTATACAGGGACAATGAGTAGAAGTTGCAAATGGATATTTCGAGGTATCCAAAAAAAGCCCACTAAGTTGAACCTTAGTGGGCTTTAAAATCAGTATATAGCGTTATGCTGTTAGCAATGACACACAACTATTTAGCAAGGCGATTTGCAGTCCAGACGTAAAGCAGCTCGAGAGCAATCGTCGCACCAGCCAATGCCGTAATTTCGCTTTGGTCATAGGCAGGAGACACTTCTACAACGTCCATACCAACCATGTTGATACCCTGTAAGCCACGGATGATTTTGAGCACTTTATCTGAGTTCAAACCACCACATACTGGTGTGCCGGTACCCGGAGCAAAAGCAGGATCCAGACAATCGATATCAAACGTTAAGTACACTGGCTTATTACCAACAATACCTTTCACTTGAGCAATGATATCGTCCACGCTCATGTCGTTCGCTTGCATCGCGTTAATAACGTTAAAGCCGTGCCCTTCCTGCTTGTACTCTGTACGAATACCAATTTGCACTGAATGTTCAGGCGAAATTAAACCTTCATTTGGCGCATGGTAGAACATAGTACCGTGATCGTAACGACTACCCTGACTGTAAGTGTCAGTGTGCGCGTCGAAGTGAATCAGAGCCATCTCACCGTACTTCTTGCCATATGCTCTTAACAAAGGCAGTGTAATGAAGTGATCGCCACCTAAACCTAACAAAGTTTTACCACTGTTTAGAATCGCATCAGCAGCCGCTTCTAAACGCTGAGTTAAATCTTCAGCATCACCGCAATCAAACACAAGATCGCCAGCATCAATCACCGAGGTATGTTCAAATACATTGAAGTCCCAAGGAAATTTTTTGCCTTCCCACGCCAAGTTTACAGACGCACGACGAATCGCATCAGGGCCCATACGAGCACCCGGTCGACCAGACGTCGCCATATCTAACGGCACGCCCAACACAACCACATCAGCATCGTTATCAATTGGGTTCTGTACCAATGGACGACGCATAAACGTCATCGCATTGGAATACAGCGAGTAATCTGGTTTGGTAAATAGATCGTTCATTAAAAATCCTCAAGATAGGTGTAACCCATCAAGCCTTGCTCTAACTCTTCAAGTACGCTTTGCTGCTCTTGCGCTGGTACTTTCGCCGTTACTAATTCTTTGTAGTTCTGACGAATTAGATCCATATCGATATGAACATAACGCATCATGTCTTCAACCGTGTCGCCTTCGTTGATGTAGTCGATATTCGCTTCACCGCTTTCGTCAACGTTGACCACTACGCTGTGAGTATCACCAAATAGGTTATGCATATCACCCAAGATCTCTTGGTATGCGCCTACTAAGAAAAAGCCCATCAGGTATGGTTCATCTGGGTTCCATGCAGGAACTGGCAGAGTCGTTTCAATACCTTGGCCATCAACATACTGGTCAATCGTACCGTCAGAATCACAGGTGATATCCAATACAACAGCGCGTCGCTCGTCCGCATTATCCAAACAACTTAGAGGTAATACAGGGAATACCTGATCGATACCCCAAGCATCTGGCAACGATTGGAACAACGAGAAGTTAACAAAGAACTTGTCGGCTAAACGCTCGCTCAACTCATCCAAAATAGGACGGTGGTAACGGTTCTTTGTGCTCATGCGAGTGCTAAGCTCGTAGTTAATACGCAAAGACATTTGCTCTGCCCAAGCACGATGCTGAAGATTCAGCATACCGGTCGCAAATTGGTTGTGTGCTTCTGCGATATCACTCTGCGTGTCGTTATAGATCTCGATCAACGCTCGATCATCGTTACCTGCATCTAGCTCTAAGAAGTTCCTCCACATGTTGTTTAGCAACATTGGTGCATCAGCTTCAGGCGCAGCCATATCTTCCGGAGAATAGCTTTCTGTGCCGATCACGTTAGTAACAAGCACAGCGTGATGCGCAGTCAACGAACGACCAGATTCAGAAATGATCACGGGTTGTGGCTGATTGTAGAGCTTACAGATATCCCCTACTGTCATCACGATGTTACGAGCGTACTCAAGCAAGCCGTAGTTCATTGAGTTTGAAGATTGGCTACGCGTGCCGTCGTAATCGACTGCCAAGCCACCACCAACATCTAAGAACTTCAGTTGAGCGCCAATATCACGCAGTTCACAGTAGAAACGAGCCGCTTCACTCACGCCATTTCGCACGTCACGAATGTTTGCCATTTGTGAACCTAGGTGGAAGTGCACGAGTTCAAGTACATCCAGCTGGTCTTCGGCTTTCAAGCGTTCGATAACAGTAAGCACTTGTGATGCAGACAAACCGAATTTCGACTTCTCACCACCACTTGCTTGCCATTTACCTGCACCTTGAGAAGCAAGACGAATACGTAAACCCAAACGAGGTTTTACGCCAAGTGCTTTCGCTTCAGAAAGAACAAGATCAAGCTCAGACAGCTTCTCTAGAACGATAAAAACCTTGTGCCCTAGTTTCTCGCCAATCAGTGCAAGGCGGATGTATTCTCTGTCTTTGTAACCGTTACACACGATCACAGAGCTCGCTTTTTGAGCCAACGCCAGTACCGCTAATAGTTCAGGTTTGCTGCCCGCCTCTAGTCCTAGCTGCTTTTGCTCTAATTGAGCTTGGCTCGCTAAGATCTCATCAACCACTTCTTTTTGTTGGTTAACTTTAATCGGATAAACAAGTAGGTAACGATTGTCGTACTGATATTCGTCGATCGCTTGGTTAAATGCGTTACAGATATTGTGCACACGTTGATGCACTATTTGAGGAAAACGCACAAGAGCAGGTAAACCAATATTTCTTTGCTCTAACTGTTTTACGATCTTACTTAGTGGGACTTGATGATCCGTCTCGCTCGGTGAAACATACACCTCACCGTTATCATCAATTCCATAAAAACCTTGGCTCCAGTGCTTTACATTATACTCAGCACGGATGCGTTCCAAATTAACCGAATTTTCCAATTCTAGAGACCTCACACTATAGGGCCATCGACAGAAGATACCTCTTTGGAATAGCGAGGTATAACCCAACAAAAAGCGTTCAAAAACGATTTGTTGGCTGCATTAACCGATATTATTAAGAGCGAGTCCAACCATTGATATTTGTGGTGACGATTACGTTTTTTTATCGACAGATCGACTTAAAATGACAGGTAAGGAATTACAAGGTTTTAGGGTAAAAAACAGGCTGAAGCGCATTAAATATAAAGCAATTTCTCACATTAAATTAGGGAGAAAAAATGTGCAGAAACCAAAAGATTTTTAGTAAATTGAGTGAGGTTAAGTCAGAGTTGTGACAAATATAAGCACTTCACAATCTGAACTCTCGCTATCACCAACACAGCTTGTGTCCCGCGATTCGATGCCGATAAACACTTCATTCTTCCTACTAGAACTCACTCACTTCAATGTTGTAACCGCTCAATTTTTGAACTTTTCTCGCGCATATCTTGTATTCGGTTCAATCTTCTTGTAATTTTAACTGACCAACCAATCGGTCAGCCTTCGAATTTAGGGGATACTATGAGCCATAATCTAGACCTTGAACCAAACACGTCGAGCATCAACGACATGGATCAAATGTTCGACCGACAAAAAGATCACTACCGCAGTAATGTTAATCCAACGCTTGAGCAGAGAAGAAAAAACCTCTCAGTACTAAAAGCGTTGTTAATGCGCTATCAAGAGCTGTTGATTGAGGCAGTATCTGAAGATTATGGCCATCGAGCAAAACACGACAGCTTGATTGCTGATATCACCCCTTCTCTTCACCAGATCAATTACAGCCTGAAGAACCTTAAGAAATGGTTGAAGCCATCACGCCGCAAAGCAGGCTTAATGCTGACACCCGCGAAGATCACCGTTCATTATCAGCCAGTGGGTGTTGTCGGTATCATTGTTCCTTGGAACTTCCCGGTGATGCTCTCTTTAGGGCCCCTCATCACTGCGTTGGCGGCAGGTAATACTGCAATGCTCAAGATGTCTGAGTTCACTCCAGCGACCAACCGAGTTTTAAAAGCCATGCTGGCTGAGGGTTTTAACGAAGATCAGGTTGCGATTATAGAGGGTGAAGCTGACGTTTCCGCGAAATTTAGCCAACTCCCGTTTGATCATATTCTATTCACAGGGTCGACCTCTGTGGGTAAGCACGTAATGAGAGCAGCAGCCAACAACTTAACGCCAGTAACTTTGGAATTGGGTGGCAAGTCTCCAACGATTATTGCCCCTGACTTTGATGTGGCTGACGCCGTTGAACGCATCCTGTTTGCAAAAAGCTTAAACGCTGGCCAGATTTGCGTGGCACCCGATTACATCTTATTGCCACGAGAAAAAGTCGACGCGTTCATCACGGCTTATAAGCAGTACTTCAAAAAACTTTATAAAGCCGGTATTGAAAGCAAAGACTTAACCTCAGTGATCGATATGCGCCAATACAATCGTTTGAAAGGTGTGATTGCAGATGCTCAGTCTAAAGGTGCGGTTATTCACACTGTCACCGAACAAGCACAAGATGATGTAAACCACAGAATGACGCCACACCTTCTAACCGAAGTGAACGACGATATGGTTGCGATGCAAGAAGAGTTGTTTGGCCCTATTCTGCCTATCGTGCCTTATGACTCTATTGAAGAAGCGATCAGCTACATCACAGCAAGAGAACGTCCACTTGCTCTGTATCTGATGAGTCATGATAAACAGACCCAAGACCAGTTCTTATCGAATACGCATTCTGGCGGTGTTTGTATCAACGACTCGCTAGTGCATGTGGCAGCAGAAGATGCGCCGTTCGGTGGCATTGGCCCTTCAGGCATGGGACACTATCACGGTATTGAAGGCTTCAAGACCTTTAGCCATGCCAAAACCGTTCTAAGTAGAGGAAAAATTAACTTCACTAAGTTAATGCACCCTCCTTACAACCCAATTAAAAAGATTCTGTTCAAAGTACTAAATAGATGATTACGAAAAGGCAAAAAATCCTAGATGCTGCGCTCCTGCTCTTTTCTCAGCAAGGGCTCGAGGGCACATCTACAGGACAAATAGCGAAAACAGCAGGCGTAGCAAAGGCGACACTGTTTCACCACTTCGAGAACAAATCTCTACTGATTGATGAACTGTTTCGTGAACTGAAAATAGAGCTATTTTCTACCCTTGACCAGCACACAGAAATCGCTGAACAAGATCGCTACCAAGCCTTTAAGTTCATGTGGATCACAGGGCTTGAATGGGCGCTAGAAAATCCAGTTGCGATGAAGTTTTTCACCAATGTTCATTTCGACCCAACGACTCAAACTCGAGAAGTCATCGTCTCAAAGATGTTCGCATCGTTAGACGAGATCATTTTGAAAGGACAAGAAACTGGTGAACTGATGGTATTAGACATCAATCTTGTTAGGCACTTCATCCACAGCCACTTTTTGATTTGTGCAAACTGGTTAATTGAACAGAATGAGTTGCCACCAGAGCAGTCAGCCAAGTACATCAGCGATAGCTTTGACATGTGCTGGCGAGCTGTCGGCGGGCAAACCAAGTAGCTTTAAGCCCAAGGCTCTAAGCTCTAAGCTCTAAACCCAAAGATATAAATTCTAGACTCAACTTATTTCCAATAATGATCACTAAAGCGCCACACAGGCGCTTTAATTATTTGAACACAATTTAACCACCTCAGCATATTGACTCAGAGTACGTTCTTTCAGTACCATCCCACCATCATTTCAAAAGAGAATAACGCCATAATGAAGTACTAACATCCTGACATCCGATTTATTTTTATAAAAATCATTTGGACACTCGGGGTTAGTGGGCGTTACTTCGTCATCTATTTTCGCGACAAATCAAGTTCTTAAAGATCCGTTTTTTGACAAACAAACATCTTTAAGATCAGTACCTCAAAGACAGGAACCATCTCAATACCGCTTTCTCTCTTTCATTGGTCATCTATCTAAGTAACGCCTTTGGCAATCTGTTGTTAGCATCCAGCAGGAGCTTGCACAGAAAAGCGCCTCACCCCTTTTACTCGTTTACACGTAAAGGGAGGTATTTCTATGCCGACTATATTAGCCAATAATCTCTCATTCCAACTCGATACTGGTGAGTGGTTATTCAAAAACATCACCTTTAATTTGAGCACTCGCCTCACAGGCCTAGTCGGAAGAAATGGGGCTGGAAAGTCATTGTTACTTTCGTTGCTCGTTGGACAAAAACAGCCCACAACGGGCAGTGTTTCGCGCCAAGGTTCAATCGGCTTTTACTCTCAGTTACCATCAACGCTACTGGATACCAACATCACCATCGCTGACTTCTTAGGACTCACCGAAAAGTTAGAAGCGTTAAGCGCCATAGAACAAGGTAGCTGTGAACTGCAGCACTTCAATATCGTTGGCGATGATTGGGATTTAGAGGCGCGTACCCAGCAGTTGCTAGGTACATTAAAGATCACTCGTGATTTGAACACACTTTGTCGCTCTTTGAGTGGTGGGCAACTCGCCCTGTTACAGCTTCATCAGCTATTCGTATCAAATAACGACATACTGATCCTCGATGAGCCTTCGAACCATTTGGATAACGACGGACGCAATTGGCTACTAGAACAATGCCAGTTGTTTGAAGGTAAGGTACTTGTCGTCAGCCATGATCGAAGCTTATTGAGACAAATGGAAGGTATCTACCATCTCAACAGTTTGGGGTTACGTTTCTATAAAGGAAACTACGATGACTACTTCAAACAAATGTCGAATCAGGCCGATGCACTAGATAAACAGATTGCACATCACCAATCCGAAAAGAAACGACTGGAGCGCCAAGCTCAAGCTAATAAGGAAAAAGCACAGCAACGTGAGTCTCAAGGTAATCGACTCAGAAAGTCCGGTAGCCAACCCAAGATATTATTGGATGCGATGAAAGATAAAGCAGGACGAACGCAAGGAGCATCAGCCACTAGTCAAAAGAACTTAAAGGACCAAAACCAACATAAGCTTCAATCTCTTAAAGAACAAAAGGAACAACTAAAACCACAGGCCTTGTATCTACAACAGAGTAATAACAGTAAAAAGAACTCGCTATTAACCGTTGAAGATTGCCATCTGAGTTTTGGTTCTGACGCTCGTATCAACTTTTCTATGTCGCAAGGTGAACGGTGTTATCTCACTGGTGCAAACAGCTGCGGAAAGTCGACGCTGTTAAAGGCCATTCATGGGCAACACTCGAACTATACAGGTTCCATTAAACGCTTAGGGTCCACAGTATACTTGGATCAACACTTTGGACTATTAGACACCAACGACACAATGTTCGATAGCCTGGTGACACATAGCGGCAGCATGACAGAAAGTGACGCACGAACCTTGTTAGCTGGTATTGGATTCAGACGAGACTCCGTCTACCGCAAAATAGCTCACCTAAGCGGTGGAGAGAAAATGAAACTGGCGATGTTGATCGTCAGCCATAAACAGGATTCGCCATTACTGCTGCTAGATGAACCAGACAATCACCTAGACATCGACTCGAAGCAAATATTGGCTTCGGCTCTGCGTGAATACCAAGGCGCATTCATCTTGGTCAGTCATGATAGCGATTTTGTTGAGGAGGTCGGCGTTAGCCAAAACCATATCCAGCTTTAACCTTCGTAAATTCGTTCACTTAGTTTAGTTAAGCGAGTATTCTTCCGGATACTCGCCTTTCTTGATTGAGACAAGTAAACTACGCGCCTCGAACATCTATTCATAAGGCTAAGGTTTGCATACTCTAGAACAATTAAAATCAGGGCAACTTAAAGGTATTAAGCGCTTAAAACTGTCGGAAAGTCTCACCGAGTTTCCTCTAGAAATCATAGAGCTTGCAGATTCTCTTGAGATCCTAGACCTTTCAGGTAATCAGCTGTCAGACCTACCAGCCGAGTTATCAAAGCTAACTAACCTGCGTATTATCTTCGCGTCGAATAACCTGTTTACGCACCTGCCTGATGTTCTTGGGTCACTTCCTAAGCTTGAAATGATCGGTTTCAAGACCAACCAAATCAAAACCGTAAGTGAAGTATCTCTACCACCTCAATTACGCTGGTTGATCCTGACCGACAATGAGATTGAGGCCCTGCCTAGCTCACTAGGTGAAAGACCGCGACTACAGAAACTGGCATTGGCGGGTAACAAGATTCGCGTGTTACCAGAAAGCATGGAAAACCTATCCAACCTTGAGCTAGTTCGCCTGTCTGCAAACCAGTTGACTGAATTCCCAGAGTTCCTTATCAAGCTACCAAAACTGGCTTGGTTAGCGTTTGCGGGTAACCCGTTTTGCAAACACCCTAGCAGCTTAGATAGCGTGCCTGCGGTTAGCTCTCAAAGCTATTCACTGAATCAAGTACTTGGCCAAGGCGCATCTGGCGTGATCTCGCATGCAAGCTGGCTAAACAGCGACTTCGATTTTCCACAGGAAGTGGCGGTTAAAGTGTTTAAAGGCGAAGTCACCAGTGACGGCTACCCACATGATGAACTGGAAGCGTGCTTGCAGGCTGGACACCATAACAACTTGGTAAAATCTATCGCCCAAGTAGAGGAACAAGATTACCTAGCTTTGGTGATGGAACTCATTCCAAACAGCTACTACAACCTAGGGCTACCACCAACACTCGAGACTTGCACGCGTGATACTTTCCCAGAAGGTTTCGAACTTTCAATTGCTCAAATCAATAGCATTACAGAGCAGATGATTGATGTGTTTGAACACCTTCATGCCAATAAAGTCTCTCATGGTGATCTATACGCTCACAACACTTTAGTGAACGAACAAGGTCAGATGATCTTTGGTGACTTTGGCGCTGCGACTATCTACGGCTACCTAACTGAAGAACATCAACAAGGTATTCGCCGAATTGAAGCACGTGCATTGAAGTACTTTATTGAAGACCTACTGACGATTTGTGCAAAGCAAGATCAAGACAGCGAGCTTTATACTCGATTGGCGAACTTCGAAGCTTAATAGAAGTATTCAGTCAGATTGAAGACAACAAAGCCAACATCACTGTTGGCTTTTTTATATGCTAATTAAACGAACCAGCGTTTAGCTTTCAACTTGAACAAGCTTCAAGTACGAATGCAGCTCTCCGCTCTTATACTCAACCGCAGAGTGAATATTAAGGTCAGCACGAGCCACAACAGCAAACTGGTAGCAGTTCTCACCCTTCAGAATCTCGACGTGTAACAAACCGTCTTTTAGTTGCCACTGCCCTGTTGTTTCAAATCGGTCGAACAAACGATATTCAATCAAAGAACCGTCAGCATTGAAGTGCACTTCAGTGATGTAACCGCCGGGGCAGCTCTTCACCCAAACTCGATTCTCGATATCACTGACCGTAAAGTTACGCCTTGTGTCACGCCACGCTAGAAAGCCTTCGCTATCATAAAGAGCAATGTTGAGATCAGTTCTAGAAATTAACGGCTGCTCAGTTTGCTCACGACAATAAAGTTGGAGCAAAATTTTCTGAACTGTTTCATTCTGTAATTCATTCATTGTGACTTCTCTTTCTCATTGCTCTGCGTTAGACGCGGTATTGATCAACCAATTCTATTTAAAGCGGGCTACACAAGCTCGTAAGAAACCACATACAGCTGAGAGATACCTGGATAGATATCTTGAATCACGTCTTTCAGTACTTGCAGCGTCATGTTCTCTTGCTGAGCATGGAACTCACCTAAGTCATCAAATAGGATTGGTTCAACGCTGATGATCTTAAGATTACAGAACACACGGTCTTGCTCTAGCGTCGATACCTCCACAACACTACCTGGCTGGTAGTCGCGCTCAGATTCATCGCGAATAGTAATCGTCTTCTTGCCAGAAAGGATGTCAGTTTCAAAACGTTCGAAGAACGTCATAGTAGTCGGTGCGGTCATTTATTTCGGTCGCTTAACATTTAAAGGTTAGGTAGATGTTTATATACCAGAATGCGTGTTCAAGCGAATAAAAATTAGGGGCGAGATGCGAGAGAATATGACAAAGCCAAATTGCAGGCAATAAAAAAGGAGAACCGAAGTTCTCCTTTTCTTAAACCTTTAAGCTAACTCTAAATTATAGAGATGCTTTCGCTTTTTCAACTAGAACAGCAAATGCTGCTTTGTCGAATACTGCGATGTCAGCAAGAATCTTACGGTCGATCTCGATAGATGCTTTCTTTAGGCCATTGATGAAACGGCTGTAAGATAGACCATTTTGACGAGATGCCGCGTTGATACGTGCAATCCAAAGTTGACGGAATTGACGTTTCTTGTTGCGACGGTCACGGTAAGCGTATTGACCAGCTTTGGTAACTGCTTGGAAAGCTACGCGGTAAACACGTGAACGTGCTCCGTAGTAACCTTTAGCTTGTTTTAGAACTTTCTTATGACGTGCACGAGCTTGTACACCACGTTTTACGCGAGGCATTATGCTTCTCCTAAACTAAACGAATTTATAAACTAAAAAGAATTAAGCGTATGGCATCATACGTAGAACTTGAGCAACTTCACATTTAGGAAGGATCGAGTTCGGACGTAGCTGACGCTTGTTCTTAGTAGTACGCTTAGTCAGGATGTGACGTTTACCAGCGTGCTTAAACTTAATACCACCAGCAGTTTTCTGGAAACGCTTAGCAGCACCTTTGTTGGTTTTCATCTTAGGCATGATGAATAACTCCGCATTGTTGAGTTGTTAATAACATAGTAATTAGGGCGAATAAAACCCCGCAACCTGAGGCTGCAGGGTTCAATTACTTGCAAAGCCGTTAATTACTTCTTTTTAGGGGCCAACACCATGATCATCTGGCGACCTTCAATTCTCGTTGGGAAAGATTCGACTACTGCAAATTCTTCAGTATCCGCTTTCAAACGATTAAGAACGTCAACACCGATTTCTTGGTGAGCCATTTCGCGGCCACGGAAGCGAATTGTTACCTTCACTTTGTTGCCGTCTTCTAGGAAACCAGTCAGGTTGCGTAGTTTTACCTGATAGTCTCCAATATCAGTTCCAGGTCGGAATTTAATTTCCTTGATCTGAACCTGCTTTTGCTTCTTCTTCTGCTCTTTCGCAGCTTTGCTCTTCTCGAAGAGGAACTTACCGTAGTCCATCACACGACAAACTGGCGGCTCGGCGTTAGGGCTGATCTCTACAAGATCCATACCAGCTTCATTTGCAGCTTCCATCGCTTCAGCGATTGATACTACACCAACAGCTTCGCCGTCTGCGCCAGTTAGACGCACTTCACGAACGCCACGAATGTCACCGTTTAAACGGTGCTGGTTTTGTTTGGCCGGTTGTTGGCCACGTCTTCCGCCTTTAATAGCTATTCCTCCAGATTGAGCTTACGGCTTGAAACCTCGGCTTGGATGTATGAAATAAAGTCATCCACTTTAAATTTGCCAAGGTCCTTACCTTTACGTGTACGTACTGCAATTTCGCCGGCTTCCATTTCTTGGTCACCACACACAAGCATGAACGGTACACGTTTCAAAGTATGTTCGCGGATTTTAAAGCCAATCTTCTCATTTCTCAAGTCTGCTTTGACTCTAAATCCACTTTTTTGCAGTTTTTTCGTAATTTCTTGTACATATTCAGACTGTTTGTCTGTAATGCCCATTACAACTGCTTGTTCTGGCGCCAACCACGTTGGGAAGAAGCCAGCGTATTCTTCAATAAGAATACCAATGAAGCGTTCTAGTGAACCTAAAATCGCGCGGTGGATCATAACTGGCGTGTGACGCTCGTTATCTTCACCTACGTAAGTAGCACCTAAACGTTCTGGTAATGCAAAATCGAGCTGCACTGTACCACATTGCCAAGCGCGGTCCAAACAATCATGCAAAGTAAATTCAATCTTAGGTCCGTAGAACGCACCCTCGCCTTCTTGAATCTCGTATGCAATGTCCATTGCCTCTAGCGCTTGCTTAAGGTCAGCCTCTGCACGGTCCCACATTTCGTCTGAACCTACACGCTGTTCTGGACGAGTAGATAGCTTAACAACGATGCTTTCGAAGCCGAAAGTTGTGTAAGTATCGTAAACCATTTCAATACAAGCTTTAACTTCTTGTTGAACTTGGTCTTCAGTACAGAATACGTGAGCATCATCTTGAGTGAAGCCACGAACACGCATAATGCCGTGAAGTGCGCCAGACGGCTCGTTACGGTGACATGAGCCGAACTCAGCCATACGTAGCGGTAGATCACGGTAAGATTTCAAACCTTGGTTGAAGATTTGAACGTGACCAGGACAGTTCATTGGCTTGATAGCGTATTCACGGTTCTCTGAAGAAGTAGTGAACATCGCTTCAGCGTACTTATCCCAGTGACCAGAGCGTTCCCAAAGAACACGGTCCATCATTAATGGGCCTTTAACTTCTTGGTAATCGTACTCAGTCAGTTTTTGACGAATAAATACTTCTAGCTCACGGAAGATAGTCCAACCGTTGTGGTGCCAGAACACCATGCCTGGTGCTTCTTGCTGCATGTGGAATAGGTCAAGCGCTTTACCGATTTTACGGTGGTCACGTTTAGCCGCTTCTTCTAGGCGCACAAGGTGAGCTTTAAGTGCCTTCTTGTCGTGGAATGCAGTGCCGTAGATACGTTGAAGCATCTTGTTGTCACTGTTACCACGCCAGTATGCACCCGCTACGTTAAGTAGAGTGAAGTGCTGGCAGAAGCTCATGTTAGGCACGTGCGGGCCACGACACATATCGATGTATTCTTCGTGATGGTACAGGCCTGGACGATCGTCTTTAGAAACGTTCTCGTCCAAGATTTCAATCTTGTAAGTCTCGCCGCGAGCTTCGAATGCGTCGCGCGCTTCCTGCCAGCTAACTTTCTTCTTAACAACCTGGTATTTGGTCTTCGCTAGCTCTTTCATGCGCTTTTCGATCTTTTCTAGATCGTCTTGCGTTAGAGAGTGCTCAAGATCGATATCGTAGTAGAAACCGTTATCGATAGTAGGACCGATCGCCATTTTCGCTTCTGGAAAAAGCTGCTTAACCGCGTGGCCTAAAAGGTGAGCACAAGAGTGACGAACGATTTCAAGGCCATCAACTTCATCTTTAGCTGTGATGATTTCTAGGCTTGCATCGTTTTCGATAAGATCACAAGCATCAACACGCTCGCCGTCTACACGACCAGCAATGGTAGCTTTCGCAAGACCAGGACCGATTGATAGGGCAACATCTAGAGTTGATACAGGGTTGTCAAATTGACGCTGACTACCGTCAGGAAGAGTAATAATTGGCATTATTTGTCCTTTACAGTGGTGTTGCACACCAAGCAACACATGAAAATTATTTAATATATTTAATTCAACAAGTTAGATAACTTGATGGGGATATATGTAAGAATTGGTACAAATTCAGGTACAAATACAGATGCACCCTCATTTATTCCAAAGGTATTGTAACGAATTAATGTGAAATGACAATAATGTACTGGATAAGAGGTCGAGGAAAACTGTCATCTCTAAATGACAGTTTATTTTATGATCATTGGTCAAACGCATATGTACAATTTTTGCAGAAAAGCGCACTTCCAATTTTTCTTGGGGTCTCTCTAACTCCGCAGTTAGAACATAGACGCGTATCTCCAAATGACTTACTTACGCCTGACGTTGAGGCGAAACTACTACTCATAGAGGAACTCCTTCTATTAGCATACGAATTTCGACCACTATTCCGAGTTGATTGTTTATCAAAAGCTGAAGTATTAGATATTCTGTTTGTTTCGCGAAGACGCGAAAGCCTTAGCTCTTGTTCTTTTCTTTGCCTTTCTCTTTCATCTTCAATGATGAGGCGGATCTTCTCTTGAACTTCTTCATCTTGGATTTTTTTCAATCTTGCCAGCTCGGCCCGATTCTTTTTTTCGTCAGCTATATTTTGTTTCACATTGGCGAGTATAGCTTCGGTATCCACTGCATATATTTTTTTACTTAAATGGTCAAAATTAAGCTCTGAGAAATCAGCTAAGATGGAGTCCCACTTATACCCTATTGTCAAATCATCATTCTGATGTGGTACTCGATAATGACAGGTTAAAAAAAGCCTCCCCTCTTGAAGAGACTTCTCTTTAGCTACGTCGTCAAATTCAAATGCATTAGCTCGATTAGCATAGCTAATATCTAAAGAGGTGAATTTTTCAGGGTCAAAATCAAGAAAAACCCACACTATATAAGTGTCATTTTCTCTATAGAAGTCTTCACGCTTAATAATCACATCTAAAAACGTAGTCGAGATTTGAAGCTCGAAGACGACATTTTGACTACCAGCTTTATACACTGCGCTAACATCAGGACGACGCCACCGCTTAGCTACTCCAAAACTATGCTTTTCTCTATATGTGGGTTCAATGGCAACCTCATCTTCAAAAAGAGTGTCTTTTCGTATTATTCCCGCGATAAGGTTTTTATGTTCTCGATGAGCTCGACTCTCTTTTTTTCCATTAAATTGCATTGCCAATAGTTCATCAACAGTAAATTGAGATGTAACTTTTATTGGGCAATCTTCAGAGTTTTTGGGGTGAGCAAAATACTTTGTCCGATCAGTCGTTCCCCTCAATACTACTGGCTGGTAGCAGACATCACATAAAGCTATAGGGTTACTCTTCCGAGACTCTTCTATTCGTCGACGGAATTTAAAAAAATCATCGTCGTCACAATGGTCTAAATACTCATTTGCATCTAAATATTTATCATCTTCAGGCATAAAGACTGATTTCATATTGCGAACAGACATCGCAGCTCCTATAACCCCATAATTTTATATGCATTTATACACCCACTTGAGTGCAAGTGGTAGTCACAAATCATACGTATGGTAAATTATTAAACGCTTTTATTTTTCGATTCTTTGCCCACCTGAGCACCCACAAATATTATTAACTATAAAATATCCGCATAAATTTATTTGGACGTAAATAGGTACATAAATGTGTCATTTTTCAAGTGTAAAAAGACCATCATTTCTTTCGAGGATAAAGTACGCGCCGAATCGATAGCAGCCAGGTCGAATGTCTTCCCAAACTTCTACCCCTTCCTTCTCAACCGTGTAGGCTGTCAGGCTCACTAGTTTTACGAACTGGTACTCTTCACTATCTTCAAACGGCAGAAAGCCTCCAAATGGCTTAAAGGCGTATTCTCCATCACGTAGCAATGCGGGGATCAAACCTCGATCATTTCTAGTGTAGACATGGTATTTGTAGTTTTGACGGTAGCGTATAGATTTCATTATTAACTGGCTATATATACAGTTAACATGATTTTAGTCTCTGTATGTGCAAAGTTCCAGTTATAAAAAAGCCCCATTTAAAGGGGCTTAATCTATTTCACTAATCTTAGTGCTGGCTTATGGGAGGGTGTTTGCCTGTTAGCTGTATTAGTAAAGTCACTATGAACTACGCCAAAGCTAAACAATAGGCTCGTAACTTCATCTAAAGGCAGGTGTAACATCTTAGCTAGTGATGCAATAGACACACCTTCTGATTCTAGCGCTGCCAAAATCTTGCTAATGACGTGCGATTGTTCACGCGTGATCCCATCAATTTCTCGCGTTCTCAACCCCATTTTACTTGCAACTATGATTAAAGACTTATATTGCCATTCACTTAAAACACCAACAGAGCGCATCTGTACAATGAGCGCCATAGCGGAAACTTTCCAGTTATGTTTAAGCGTTAGAATGCTTTCGATAGAAATATTGTTTCCCTTATAGGGCAAAATAGTACTTCTTGGCATCAGAAAATTGGAAGCAAACTTATCTGCTTCTGCTTCGGCGTCTTTACCCTGTGCTGTTCCATGCTTATGCAAGATCAAATGACCAAGCTCGTGAGCGGCATCAAAGCGGCTGCGCTCGCCTGATTTTTTAGTATTCAGGAAAACATAGGCAACATTTCCTTTCCAAAATGAAAACGCATCTACGTCTTGGGTATTTTCTGCGAGTGAATACACTCGAACACCATGCTTTTCAAGTTGGTGAATCATATTGCTAATACTGTAATTCCCTAGCCCCCACTCTTGCCTCAATGCCTCTGCAGCAACTTCCGGCTCATAGCCGTTATAATCCGGCAATTCGGCATCTTTTAATGAGTATCTACTCTCAAAAAAGTCATTGATGATTACACCGATTTGCCCAGCCCCTATGGCCGCGTGCTCTTGAGCTGCTTTCATACTTTTTAACGAGCGGAAAGATACCGTATCTTTAGATACGTTTTCTATTGCATCTTCATCTAAAAGAAATTCTGGTGGGTAATTCAAAGCACGTGAAAAAGCCTCGACAGTCGCTTCTGGCGGCTCACTGTTACAATAATCTTTCTCGTACTCTGATACCATGCGAGGCGTCAAACCTACTTCACTAGCCAATGTTTTGAAAGTAAGTTGTCTCCTTGTTCTGGCTAACTTTAGCCTCGATGGATTAAATTTAACTGACATATTTTCTACTACTTACTTCTTAATAGGGTCGAAAAAATCTGCTTCATCATCAGTAAATGTAGGTGGGATTGGGTTTGAAATCTGTCCATCGAACGGAACGGCTTCAAACAAATGCCTATGAGACCAGCTTGAAATTTTCACTCTTCCTTTAGAGCCTGACAAAGCAGTTTCTGTAGGTAGAGCAAGCTCGAATCTCACCTCTAATTTACCTCTGTCTATGTGGTATAGAAATACCCATGTTTCATGGCCATCTGCCGTACTAGGTAATATATCAATAGTAGCAACATCTTCGAAAAGAGGATAGTTTGCTTCTACAAAACTTTGGGTCGCTTGCCCTTTTTGATTTCGTGTTCTTGGTTGTATGTCACCATCGATGCCAGTATTAGAATCACCGCTAGTGATAACGATAGTAAGTTGTTCAGATGAATTAACTAATAGAGGCATTCCGTCTTTATGTATGGCTTTCCAACCTTGGTTTTGATCAACTACCATTTGACGAAAAGAAGAAACGATCTCTTCCCAAGCTCTAGAACCAGCGGCGGTTATTGGATGAAATTTGTTCACGCTTTTATACTGATAGATCCCACTTTGTATCGCATCAATAAACACACGCTTATCGATATTAAGAACTGTCTCTTCTTGTAGGGAGCTTTCATCTGACTCCCAAGTTTTTACAACATTCGTATTCATTTATATTCCTTCTGGAGTAATTCGAGCCGCAACGCTTCATTTCCTATTTTAACCTACTTTAGTAGGAAGAAACAAGAAATGAAATTGAAAAGTTAAACTTTACATATTGGGAAATTTTGATAGCAAAGATTGCTGAGACGGCGAATTCTAGATTAGCGGAGTTGATGACAGTGAAAGGAAAGAGTTAGTGACTTGAAATAGTTAAAGGCGCCGATTGGTGCCTTTAACGTTATTTAGTTAGCTTGATGAGCAACGGTATAAACATCTTCAATTAGGTAGTTATACTTCTCTGGTATTAATGCTAATTCACCCCATCCAAGGTCCTCAAAACACAAGCCGATACCATTCTCAGTTGCTTTTCCATAGACCAAAGCGTAACGCCCTTCCGTCTCATCTCCGATTCCGTGCTCATGCTGAAGCCAGTGAGGAGTTTTAATGCAAAAGTCTTTCACTTCTGTAGACTTTTCAATAAAAGTCATACGAATATTGTTATCTCCTGGTGGATTCCCAAAATGATTAGAATTCTTAAGTTTGACTACATAAAGTTTAGGTTTTGTGTCTTCGTCTTTAACATTTCGAGCGTCATGAATAAGCGATGTCAGAGCAATTGCATGCTGATAGCCTGGGAAAAAATAATAGCGATAATAGTTTTTATCAAAGTTACGACATATGCCTCTTAAAGAAGTAATCTTACTTGGAACTTTAAATGACTCCCCATCATGAACCCCCAAAGGTACGTCAGCCTCCGGCCCTTCGACATCTTCAATTTGAGCGTCGTCAAATGGTTTAGGTTCTCCTGGTAGGCGTTGTTCTGGCTTGTCTTTCATAAAACCGCTAACTATTACTAGTTCCTCATTATCAATCGCTTGCTTTACTGATTCTGAGCTAGTGTACTTTTTACCTTCGGCTTTAGCAGAGCGCAAAGCGCAAAAGATTCCTTTGTACTTGGGCAGATGTCTAAAATGAGCTTCCATACTGGAAGTTGTATGTTCTCTGTCATGTGGCACTCTATTTAAATTCGTAAAGCACATAGGACAAAACAAGCTACCTTTCATACCCACCTCATACTCATCTGGCTTGATTCTTTTTGCACCTTTAAGTAATGAGGCTCGAATTCCTCCTTCAAAATTCCAACCATCTTTATGCAAAGCATGCGCTATACGTCGATGAAGCTCTTCCATCGTTAACTCCTTCTGTTTTAAAATAAAAATATGCAATTAATATTACACTCAACCAATTGCTTAATTTGTGATTTAAAATCAGATTTTGTCACTGCGTTACGCATCATGCTCAACCTTGGTTTTTACAACCATATTGTAAAACCCTTAGGAGTGGTGGTGACCATATGACCCGAAAAATTTTTATTTCGCGGGGTGTGGGCCCGTTTGAACATTTATAGGCTCCAGAAGAACCTATCTAATTAATTTATATACATAATCTAAAATCACCCGTGAGCTCTCATAACAGCGACAGCACAATCAAACGCTTGTTTGATACGGTTCAGCGAGAAACCAAACGACGATACCGAAACTCAACTCCACCAAAATCTAACCCAACATTTACTCTTGTTAGGTAGCATCTCAGATATAAACTTCTCAAAAGAGAACTTGCCCAACTTGGTGACAAATCACATCGCTTAGCAATAAGTTGCGCTGTCACCTCTTCGCCCTGCTTTATCGAATCCAATACTCTCAATTGCGTCTTACTCAACTTCACCAATTTCACCTGGTGCGGAGCAAGTCGCGCAGCGGCCACTAGAACGTGATTCACCTCACATTTTTGCTCGGATTTACCCATACTAATACTGTCCTGAGCTATTCATATTTAAATGTCTTTTAATGATTGATCTAGATGATCTTTTTACCATGACAAAATTATTCAAATGTAGGCAAATAACATGACCGCCAGCAATTTTTTAGCCATTGATGATAGGATCTTAGTGCTTCAAATTTTTGCAGTTCAATGTGAGTATGGATGTATGCCTGGTCTAGCTTTCCTTTGGCATGGTTGAGCAGCGTTTCACCAACTAGGTAATCTATACCTATATCAGCCCAGATAGTTCTCGCTAGCTTCCTTAGGTCATGAGCACACCATTTACCCTTTGATACCGTTTTAACTAACTCCGTAGCGCTGACGCGAGATATTGGTGCTTTATCTCGTTTGGTTTGTGGAAAGACATGGTTACCCTTGTAATAGTTAGCTAACTGCCATGCTTTAAACGCCTTTAACAGTTCGACCATCTCGTCTGTTAATGGGTAAATGACCTCTCGTTTTGTCTTCGTATCATGCTTAGGGATTTTCCATCGCTTAGTTTTGAAACAGACGTTGCACCATTTGGCCTTACGCGTTTCACCAATACGTGAACCATGGCTAAGCATCAGTAGACCTAGAACTCGGGCAAAAGGATCTGATGTGCAAAGCCCTTCCAATAACTCTTGAACATCGCCTGGTTTAAGGCTGCATCCCTTTGCTTCAATTTTGGCCGTGATGAAATCTGTAAACACCATATCGATTAATGGGTTATGCCCTATCATCTTTAACTTCTTCGCCTTTTTGAAGGCAACCTTTAAAGCCTGAAAGATAGATCGAATATAACTGATTGAGTAGTTGTTCTCCCTTAGCGGTTTCATCAACAACTTCTCAATTTTCCGATGAGTCAGCTCAGCAATTCTTTCCCCATGCAGTCTGGGCACGAGGTGAAGGTCAACCATACATTTGAGCGAGATGATCCGCTCTGCAGATAAGTGCTGTGACCGATTCTCTCTGTCTAGATGCCAAACCAACAACTCATCAACAGTTTCAAACTCATTAAATATCGCTCTTTTGCCCTGAGCGAGATCTAAGACGTAATAATTGAGTACATCAAACACATGAGGGGCTGAAAGGTTCGGGTACTTCCCTAGCGTATGAGGCCTCTGAGCACCGTCTTTATATTCCATATAAACCCACGAACCCTGATCTCGATTCTTACGAAAACGCAAGTAAAGCGAATAACGCTCATCTTTCAACTGCGTCACTCTTGGGTCTTTCGAGTATTTTCTAATTTGCGCTTCGGAAATCTTACAGCGAACAGTAGCGGCATGATGAACACCGGCATTCAACTTAATCATTCTATTCTCCTGTTAAGGTGGCTTTAATACTCATGCGCCTTGGTTGTAAGCCTTGGCCTGAAAACGAAACGCTGTCTATTGAGCACGTTCCTTGGAATGCATCAGGGAAAGAACTATCGAGAATCAATAGCCCCTCCGCAAATACCGCTGGGTTTGGCGGCGCTTCGATACTGAGCTTTCGTCCCTCTCGCTGCATTCGTCTGAGTTCGCTCGCGCATGCCTGCTCTGCTTCTTGTTGACTGTTTCTGTCTTTACCTATCGATTTAAATGGCGCCTTACCTTTTCTCACTTCCTGTCGAGTGCCGTCCTCAGTCGAAAGATAAAATGCCTTAACACCGGCGACATCCGTTCGTCCATCGAGGTCGATACTCACGTTGATGAAATTCGGAAGTTGTGGCTGATTACCACTGGGCTGCGATAACGTGATGGTTTCAAGGTCTTTGCCACTGGCGCTTCTGGCTTCCCCCTTGGGAGCAAAAATAAAGCGACCATCGATAGGTTTAGCGACAGCATCATATTGCTTAGCAAGCCGGTACAAAAACGAAGGCGTACTTTCATCAGTGCGATCGACATGCGCGATTTCAATTTTTTGTAATCTCGGATGCACAAAAGTTTGAAAGCCATGAGGGGTCACATTATCCGCAACAACTTGAGCCAGTGTTGTCTTGTCCCAGCTCATCGATTTACGCTCTCGATAACCGGTTTCATCTTTAATACTGAAAGGGGCGACAGACAACACCAAAGTCACTTCTCGGGGATGTAAGCTGATGGAACGTTTCGATATTTGAAATTCATCACGCAGCACTTCACCCAAATAGACTGAGTACTTTTCTCCCTTCGGGGGAATGCCGTCAATGTCATCAGAGTTGATCGTTAAAGAAAGGCTATCCCCCTCAATCCCGTTGCCATCAGATAGACGCCACGATTTAAGGCGAGCCAATAACAGTTCGCTATTTTTGCCGACTAGTTTGAACATTAGTCCCAAGACCTCGTAACAGATTGAGTGGGTTTCACCGTAGATATTTCAGGAATATGGACATGGGTATCTACAGTGAAGGCATCACCACGGACATGCGGATTAAGGCGATAAAACGCGATCTCTAACTGATCGCTGTCTTGACCTGTTTGTTTAAAGAGTAAATCAGTGATTAGTTCCCCTTTACGCGCAAATATTTTCATCCACGGTACTCCAAGAGCTGCAAAGACATATCCGTCACCATGGCGCGCCCATCATGAATAAGCTCACTGCGCCCCTCTTTAATCTGTTTGATCGTCCAACGGCCCAGGTTAAAACCTTGACCGTCACTCACTTGTTGAGGCTCATCAATCAAGGCACGAATCGCATCCACTGATTTAGCCGCGCTGTATTGAAGCCATTTGGCTGTGATGTCTATCGTTTCAAGTGGTCTGCCAGTTCGCTCTGAACGCGCATTATCAATGAGGCCGACTTCGGAATAAGCGCCCGCCGTGGTTCTATCAAACTTCGTTATGGGCGTTTTATCTCCAACCGAAAACACGAACTCCCCGATCACTAAATGATGCATGGTTAACCTCTATCAATAGCAGATACGTTAATGGAATCGTCGATGGTAAGCCCCGTTAAAGAGTCATATTGAGACTTCATTTGTTGGTCAATTTGAGCGGTAACCTGAGCTGCAATTTTCTGTTCATCCATGCCTGGTGCGGCTTGAATAGCGACGTCGGTTTTAAAGGTAACGTTGGGTGTTTGCCGAGCGAGAGTTTCGGTTTTCTCTTTCTCGACCAACTTTTCAGACACGGTTTCCGAGGCCATGAGTTTGTCGTCGGGCGAATCCAGCTTATCGCCGAACCATCCTCCTAACAGCTCACCACCAAGATCGCCTAATAGTGAACCGGCTAAACCGCCAATCACGGTACCAATACCCGGGAACACCATTGTGCCGATAGTCGCTCCAAGACTGGCGCCACCCATGCTGCCAAGTAGCCCACCACCTTCGGTCAAGGCGGTTTTGGTATCGCCTTCGGTGACGGCCGTTGCGATATTGCCGGCACTGATCGCCATATCGAAAGGCCTAAGTAATTTCCCTAAGCCTGCTTTACCCGCACCTTGAGCCACATCACCGGCGAGCGCGATGCCATCTTGCGCCATCGCAACGCTTGGCATCATCGCTAATGCGCCACCGCCTAACGATAATGGCAAAGCACCACGGTTGGCCGTCATCATTGTGCTCGCCATGTTGTAAGCTCGAGCAAGCGGGTTTCGTGAACGTAACTTACGTGGAGGCATTCGGCTTTTTGACCGACTACCACTGGCACCCAAACCACCGCCACTTCCTCTACCGCCACGACCAGAGCCCATGCTCATCATGGTTCGGTTTAACCGGCTAAGTTGTTTCGTTGCAAAAGCCGCTGCTCGGCCACTTTGTTGGGTTTCTCGGTTTAAGCCCTTTCGAAACAAGCGCCCTTTATCGAGGGTATTACCAAAGATAAGGGAGGCGGCTTTGCCTGCTAACATCGCGCCTTTGAACGCCAATAAGCCAGCAACACCAATTCCAACCGCAGCCGTAACGCCCTGGTTAGCTTCGGCAAAATCCGCCAATAGATTGATGCCATCACCTAATGGCTCAAGTACCCAATTGAGCGCAGGTAAAAGAGCGGTACCAACGATCACGCTTAAACGGTTCACCTTGTTGATGAACTGAGAAATGCCGTTTTCACTGGTGTTTATTCGTGCCTCATATTCGTCTTGTAATGACTGAATATGAACGTCTTGCCCTTGCTTAGCTAACTTGAGCGTTTTACGAAATAGATCCGTGTTGCCCGCCAGTGAAGCCACAGCCCCTTTCGCTTCCTCACCAAAGATTTGAGTGATTAATGCACTTTGCTCTTCTAATGGCGCATCTCTTATGGCTTCAAGCACTAGCAATAACGTCCCCGAAGCATCGTTTTGCATTGATGTGGCGAGTTCTACTGAATCGAAACCTACGGTTGATAACGCGGTTTGCTGCGCTTTGGTTGCTGCGCCGCCAAGAGTGAGGCGACCTGAAATATTCTTAAGTGCGGTTGCAGAGCGTTCTTCCCCCATACCTGCAGACAACATCGACGCCGAAAGCGCCGCGGCTTCATTAGCGGAGAACCCCGCCATTTTGGCAGACGCGCCTTGCCTAGCCATTACGCCTGCAATGTCGTTAGCTTTCGCATTCGAGTTGTTCGATAAATGGTTGGCAAGGCCAGCAAGGCCCATCGCACCATTTTGATCTAACCCTAATGCTGCTTTAAATACCGCGAGGGTTTCACCCGCTTGGCCAGCTTCCATATCGAAAGCGACACCCATTTGTGCAGAATCGAGCACGAACTGTTTTAACTCGGCTTTGTCTTTGATGCCGCTTTGCCCACCAGCTGCCAACATAGCGTTGATGTCATTGGCGCTCATCGGTGTTTCAGTGGAGGTTCTTAGCGACCAATTACGCATGGCATCTGCTTCTTCAGGGGTCATATCGACCACCTTTTTCACATCAGCAAACGAGCTTTCGTTCTTTACTGCCGACCACACCGTCGCCGCTATTGGTGCAGCAGCCATGGCAAGCGACGTCGCTTGACCGCCAATCTCACTCAATTTTGCATCGCGAGTATCAATTCGTGATTGAATTGATTTCATCTCTTTCAAGTGACGGTTTTGTTTGGCGATAGCCGCTGTGGCCTTTTCTGCCTGAGCTTCGAGCTTTCTTTGCTCATCACTCATACGGCCAGTATTGATCCCAGACTCTTTTAACGCGGCGCCCAGCCCTCTGAGTTTTTCGCGCTGCTTATTTTGGCTATCGGTTAGCTGGGTAACCCGTTTACCTGCCGCTTTATAGGCCGCATTCAACTCATTGGTTTTCACCTTGCCCTGGTGAATCTCATCGTTAAATGAATCTAGCCGTTTTTGCGCTTCGTATAACCGATTCTTTAAATCAATGGCCCCTTCGCCCGAGGCCTTTTTCAGTTGAGAATTGAGGCCTTTTATCTCCGCTTGTGTCTTACTGTATTCAACCCGAAGACCCGAAGTTCGCTGTTTGTTGTCTTCCAGTTCTTGACTAAGGCGAGTCACCTTTGCTTTAGCATCATCAAGCTGACCGGCTAACTTAGCTGCTCGCTTGCTGGCAGACTCAAAACCATTTAATTGCTTGAGCTTGCCATTAAGTGAGATCACCTCTCCACGCTGGCTTTCAAGTGCCGCGGTTAACCGCTCTGTGGCTGTGGTCGTTGAAACAATGTCCTCAAGACCATTGACGGTGGTATTCAGAATGAGGTTAATTTTCTCGGACATTATTTCACCCCAAGTTTGGCGAGAATAAGCTCATAACGACGCACCGCGACATCTTGTGGCCATCGCCTTAGTTCAGACTCAGATGTATTTCGGTGCATTGGAACGAGGTCGATTAGGCTCTCAACGTCATCGGGCGAAAGTACGCCGCCGATTGTTGAAAAAAAGCGCCCACCTGCGGTTTTAGCGCCAGATAATCATTGATTGAGAGAAAATCAAGATCGGACCTTTGCAAGCTCGTGATCACCTCAAACATGAAATCTTCACGCGCTCGCTCTTCGGTGATGTCCGCCAACGCTTCAGAGTGCGCGACTTTAGGAATGGCAAACTTCACCTTATTAATCTTGTCGCCTACTTCATTTTCGAAAGGATGCAGCAAGGCAAACTCTACCGACTTACCATTAAGCTGTTCACCCCGCAGTTCATCTGATGGTTTTAGAATCAAATCACAGATGTCGTCATAGAGCTGATTGAAGTCGGGCACCGCTAAGGTTTCGAACTCTTCTTTGGTCACATCACTGCACGCCATAATCACGGCTTTACGTTGTTCGAAGAGCTGTTTAGCCGTGAGTTCTTGTTCGGCTTCGATGTGTGGCAGCTTACGGAACTGCGCTACAGGGATCGTTTTAAGGGTCACGCTTTCACGCGAGAAAAAAGTCAGTTTGCTTTCATTTTTCATGAATTTTTTCCATAAAAAAGCCACCCAATTTGGGTGGCTTAGGTTTTGATTGGGTAAGGTTAGTGAGAAGGCGATGTGCAGATCTGCATATCGCTCACTTCTCGAACGATCTCTTTCGCTTGCTGAGTCCTTAACCATTCCCCCCTGCCACTGGTCGAGGTGTATCAACACCTCTCCTAACTAATACCCGCTGTCCCCATCAAATCCACACCGCCAACGACGGTCTTGCCCGTATCGACATTAATGTCGTGAATGACAGTACCCGTATCGGTGAGTTTGTATGCTTTACAGGTACCTTCAATGGTTACGGTTGGCTTTTCGCCCATCTTCACAGCATCTTTTTTGATGTTGGTGATTGGCCCGTACATCGAGTAAACCTCTTGGTACTTCGCCTGATCGGTATCTTTGCCTTTTTCCGTCACGTTAATTTGAGCGTTATCCATAAAGAAGCGGCCAAGGGCATTTTGTATTTTTTGGTGATCACCACGTACTTTAAGCGTCCACTTAAGTGGCTCAAAGCCCACTACATCTTCAGACTCGACAAACGAGCCCTCGTTGGACACCGTCTTGGTTTTAATATCAACCGGAGTGAACTCCACGATTTCGTTCATCAACGGCACAGATTCAATCTGCGCCGAGAGCCGCATGCGAATACGATCAGCCATTGACGACCTCCTCTAACCACGCTTCGATAAGGCCGTTGTCTACACTCATTTCATAGACCATGTGCTCATTCGGAGCATAGCGACCATAGTTAACACACAAGTACCAACGCCCAGAGGTATAATTCTCTAGGTTGTTTTTGCTTGGGTGTAGGAATGCTTTGAATACTGGGATAACGCCCTGAGCCACCAAGTTTTGGCCCCAGTTCGTTAAACGGTCAACAACTTGATCCATGAACTCTTCGGTAAGCTGCTTACCCATCAACGGTTGGCTGGTTTCTTCCAGCTTACGCGCCATCAAATCTTCCAAACCGACATGAGAGAGAAAACGCCCGGTATTAGAGCGGTTGCCAATGATAGACATTCCCCCCATTCGTGTGCGAGCAATCGTCACCACACCATGCTTATTCAGGAAATTGGCTTGAGTGGTTTTATCGTTGATTTTGTATGAAACATTACGAGCAGTTTCATCACAAAGTACCCCTCGATTTTGCGGACTCTCCCAGCCTTCAACCGAGGCCATCGCTGCCACCAAAGCAATAGAAGCAGGCATAAGAGATTGCACGCCGTCATAGGTTTTCAAAAACCATGGGTCGATAATCGACAGTTTATCTTGTCCCGTCCCTTCCGAGCCAAATTCAGCGGCAAACTCTGCAGCTGCCATATCATTGGTATTTGGGCCATCAAGAACCGGACGACAGCGAACGTCACGACCAATAAGCGCCAGCTTTTGACCCACGGCTTTCGAGTTAAAGCCTGGCGCCGCAATGATGGTTGGCGTTTCAGCGCACGCCTTAACGGTTTCAAGGCCGGTGATCGCTCCTGTAGAACTGTTTACCCCGCCGATGATATTTGCTTCAGTCACGGATGCGTCCGCATTGGCTTCTACAATCGTGACGTACACAAGGCACTTAACGTATTCAAGTAAGTAGCGAACCACATTAGGCAATGTGCCTTGCCTGGTCCCGACGCTATCAAGCGATAACATCGCATGACTGTAATTCCATAAACGCGTTGGCTCGTTATAACTCAAGCCCGTATTCTTGTTTGGGGCGGTACCAATTAAATGAACCACCTGCAATGCAAGTGGTCCCATGCTTGGTTGAGGCTCAATGGTGTTAACTTCTACCCCATTGAGTTCAAAATCTTGGATTGGCGTGAGCATTACTTGCCCTCTTTTTCCGTGGGTTTAGACGATACTTTGACTTCAATCGCTGGCCCTAATTTCCCGTTTTGAATAAGGAAGGCCGTTTGTTGAGGCAAAAGATGGATAGTTTTTTCATTTGGAGATACCCAACGACCATTCAATCGAAACTCTTTGATGATCGGGTATTCCAGTGTTTTCACTTTTGATTTCTGCACAGACAAACGCTCCAATAAAAAAGCCCTTCACATTGCTGCAAAGGGCTTTGTCTAGATACAAAAAAACCGCCTTATTAGAAGCGGTTTATAGGGTTGGCTTTTCTGGCCAAATGACGTCATTTGGATTGGAAAAGTTTTGGGGTAAATCGCGAAGCGCTTGACGGTACGCTGCAAACGCAAGCTTCTTTTCTTCTGTAATTGGAGCATCACCCACTTGAGTAAAATCCGTCTCCATAAGCTTTGAATGACGCTCAGCTCGAATAAGTTCCCATAGAGCCTCATGTTCAGCCTCTAGGCAAATCTCTGAAGCTCGATCTTCACTAAAGCCCATTTCGATCAAAATGCCTAGTTCTGCGGGCACATTGTAAAGTGTCTCTCCATTAGAATAAGTCAACTCTTTGATATAGTAACTCATGTCGCCCTCAGTCTTTTGTTACATAACGTTTATCGTTATCTAACGTATAAGCTAGACAACGCTCTTCATAGTCAGGGCCAAGAAATGGGTCATCGATATGATACGCCTTAACTTTCCAGTCAATTTCATAATTTGCCGGCGAAGATATTCCTGCTGACACCTCCCCCTCTTCTCGGCTATACCACAGCTGATTATTGAAACTTTTTCTTACGTGATAAGTCAGCCCGCCTCTGAGGTAACACCCACTTCGTAGACCATGCTTTACGACCTGCCCGGAGACAAACCCTGAATATAAAGGCTTAGTATTGTTAATGGGGCGAGCAATACATTTCATGCCAAACTGAACGGCTCGGACAGTTTTTCGGTAGGTTTGAAAAAGTCGTTTGATGGTCAGATAATTTGCATCCCCACTTAATGGGTATCCCGCGCCTTCTATTTGCAGATTTAACCCTGCAATAAAAACATTCCTTGTTCCGAAAGGATCTAGATTTCGGTCTTCCAAGTACCTTCTTGAAATAGTGATTCTTGATCCTCCCTCTTCATTACCTGGCATTTTCCACCAGACGGGATAAAAATAGTCGGTACTCAACCCCGTCAAATCAATCACCGACTCATAGACACTTTGACCATTAATATCTTTTGCTTGAACTTCGCCACGCCAACGCTCAAAGCTATCTTTGGCTTCAACAAATGTTTGATCAATCTCCCCCATTTTACCTGCCACTTCTTGCGACAACGCTTGTGAAGCTGCTGTCTGCTCTGCCGAAGTTCGCTGTAAATCTGTAATCTTTTGTTCAATACTCATTAACCCAGCTCCGTTCTTAGCCGCTCACTCAGCAACAAATGCTGGTGAGCTATTTTAATTTGTGTTGTTCCTAAAGAGATCGTTGCGATAGCAGCGGTCAGCACCTCTTCAGACATCAGTAAATTCACATTCTCGGTCCCGACCTCGATTGTCACGCTGCTGCTCGGCAGTGGCGACACATCCAGTGTGAACTTCTGTAACCAACTCGAATTCGCCGATTTGTATGTCAGTAATGTATTCGGGGCGGAATACACCGCCAACAAAGTACCGGATTCTAAAAAGAACCCCACTTCACGAACTTCATATTCTTGGCTGCCTTTGAATACGGCGCCCATTCTCAATTGTGTTGGGCTGAGCTCCTCCCAATCTAAAATGACTTCGCGTTGAAGTTCGTTTTTCAACGCCTTCTGATCTGTCGTCGGTGTATAACTACGATCACCAACGGCAATGTATTTAATTGCCCCTTTTAGCCCTTGGTGACGAGCGCTAATAAGCTCAGCGAGCCCCGCATCGGTGTATTGCACGATATAACTCATCCTACTGCTCCAAATTCAAAATCAGTTGTAAAAATTAGGCGTGTGGCTGCGCACCAATACAGAGGAGCAAAGCCTGATGATGCTTTAATGTTACCGCTGCAGTGATCGTCTTTCGCAATAACGCTATGTTGCTTCACCGCTGAAAATTCAAACCCAAATTCAGCGCCAAGGGCCATAATGAAATCAACCGTGTCTCGCTCAGACTTAGTGCTCTCAATACGACTTAAGACTCGGGTTGTCGCCGCCTTATCAAGCGGCTGGTTTCGTTGCCATGCGATACATTCAATATGATACGGCGCGTGTCTTGGTTGCATTTGATGCCAAGGTGTCACTTCCACATCACAATCAATCGCATCCAGTGCAATAGACAAACCAAATCGCGTTCCGGCTTTTCGATGAATATCAAACGCCTTATCCACCGTTTTACGTTGACTTTCTAGCGTGTCTTTTGGCTGCCAATCCGTTACACCTCGCTCACCCGCAAGCAAAACCACAAAGGTTTTCTCCGTCAATAAAGGTTGTTTGAGGTTGGGATACGGACAAAAAGTGGATTGAATAAGTTCTGTCCAAGCAAACTCCAAAGCCTCTTCAATAAGAGAAGCATTATTGGGCTGAACCGATAGAAACGCCTTATTCAGATCGGACATTCACCATCACCTCCGTACAATGTGGCGCTTCATCCCAAGCGCACACCACATCCACTGCCGGTGCTTGAACCTTGGCCCGTTTCGCACCCAGCTCATAAAAGATATGGGCCACTTCTTCCCGGTCAATAATGCCGCCAAGCCTTTGTGCTTTTTCGGCAAACTGCCAAGCCACAACGACCGCCGACGCCTTTTCGACCTCATTGTTGGGATCCGCTCCTGTAAAAAGCGTCACTTCAATTTGATAAGGCTTAGGCGTTGCCGCTTTTACCGTGACCTCATCCGACTCTTGCGCGATGTCATCGCGGTTTAGGTATTGTCTTGCTCTTTCAAGCAATGCCGCACTTGGAACACCATTGGGTGATGTGCGGCTTAATAACGCCACACAAACTTTGCCTGAATTAGGTTCTAGCATCCTAGCTTGCGCATCTTTGATAGGGTTAGGTAAGGAGGTTTCAGGAAACTCATAACGCATTACCAGAGCATCTTTTTCAGAATTCACCGTAATGGTGGGCCGCTCTTCTAAAGTCATGGCATGAAAACGATAACCAAGCCGAGTGCCCGTTGTATGAAACTGGAAAGGCGCTAAATCAAAACGCTGAAGCAGGCTTTGATTAGACTCCATGACTGCAGGCTTTGTGGGAAAAACCGTATCATCACTGGCTTCTATGACCTGACGCTTTAAACTGTATTGCAACGCCAACAAATCTACCATTTCGGTATCGGTCACGTACTTACGAAACATCTGCAAAGCTTGATGGTTCTGCTCTCGTATTTCAGCGGTTCGTTTTAAGACAAACGCTTGTGTCACCTGAGCGAGCAGCTCACCTTGATTATTAAAGGCCTCGCGTAATTGTTTCGCTTTATCTTCATCTCGCTGAGCGCAATATTCCACCGCAAAATTGCTGTATTCATCCAGCAGAGATTCAAAGTTAGGCTCACTGAAAGCTTGAGGTTTATTGCTCATAATACCCCTCTTAATTGCAGAGGTTCACCGCGCCATGTTCCCGAGACTTTCACTCTGAATCCATTCAAGTGTGGGATTGCTTGGCACTGAATGCCTTGATAATCCGTTAACCCATTCAATGGGTTGGACAAAGCCTCTAACGTTAGATTTTGAACTATCATGGCTTCGGTGGGTGTCTGCTGCTTTCCCAAACGCGAAACCGCTCGATTTCCAACGCCTCGACGTTTTACTCGTGAACTGACTTCTGTCGTTAGTATCTTTGCAAAACGACAGCTCAAGGCGCTGGCACCGGTTACGGTTTGTCCTGTTTTGGGGTCAATACCAATCATTGTTGTTGCTCCGTTGGCTTGGTTTTCGCAGGACCAGGAAGTATGCCTGGATGCTCGTGTTTGTTATAAATCTCTCGGTCAGCTTGCATCGAACGAGTATGATCAGTGACCTCTCCCGTTGCTTGATAATCCCCATCTTGCCAAGTATCACCATAGATCTTCATGCCCCCTGGATACCGGCAAATAATAGAGCCGTCATCGACGTTATAAAGCTCTGACATGCCGTTACCGTAATCGGTCATCACCTCGTTATCTTTGAGTGTTGGGCTTTGAAAGTGAGTAGAAGGTAACCCCATTAACGCCACGGCATTGTTTAAGCTGTCACCGCTTCCCAAATTAATCAGCAAACATTGCTCGTTAACTGAAGGGCGCCGATAATGGCTGACTCTTCCTGCCGCAAGCACAAAAAAAGGGATCCTCTTTACAAGATTATCCCCTGTCTGAATATCGACGGTGTTTGCCTCTGCTTTCACAACAACACCTAGGCGTAGTAGATTGGCCGAAGCGCGATTGTTCTCTTCTAACTCTTCATGTAATTCAAGAACCTTCTTCTCTAATGCGCTCACATGTTTCATCAGCTTGGTTAGCATGGTGGGAGCCCCCATCAATGTAATGCCAGCTCTCTTCCACTGGGCCTAATCGAATACGCTGTTTCATCGTCACGGTTCGTGCAAACACACCATTTTTTGGATCAAATTTGCTAGGAAGATTCGACACTACTACCGCACCGTCTAAATCGCTCGACGCACCAAATTGTTGATGCAGCAATTCTCGCTCTACACGCGTTGAAGCGTCCAACGCTTCCAAATCAAACTCATCCATGGAGATAGGCACTTCAACCAAGAACCTTAATTCAATGTCATGAAGGTGACGCCCGTCGTTGGCATATTCATTAACCGGCTCGGCCTCGCCAATGTGATAACTGATGGTGGTGTTGGCCAACTCCACCGCTTGGCGTCGATAAACAGTATCGACCTTAAGCGTAAGCCGCTGCTCTAAGTGATTGACCACCAATAAGACCCACTCACGCGGCGAGCGAAAGAACGTGTTTGAATTCACGATGAAAAAACGCCTCAAATTTACGATTAATATCGGGTAAGTAGTTCTCAACAATCGAATCCACATCATCCGCAATATCGATGTTGACTCTTTCTATGGGAGATCTCGACTTACCGCGCCTTCGCCATACCAAGAGTTCATCGCTATCCATCGGAGAAATAAACGCGCCAGCAAAAAAATGCTCACCCACTCGGACACCTAAGCGGTTTTGAACGGGCTTACCCAGTCGATGAACACCAATCTCACGCACACCAATCCATAGCTTCGACACACGACCGTTTTTGTACACTCGAAATCGCGAACGCAGCGCTTTGTTATCAATACTGAGCTCATAACCAAGCTCTGCCATCGATACCCCTCGTAACCATCGAGAGGTGAGCGAAGCCGCGCGAAGTACTGCTTTCGGAATTTCTTCTGAAAACGCTTCATAACGACGAATAAACTCCGTATCTAAAAGCAATTGGGAACGACTAAAATTCAGACCACTCATGCTGCGCACCTTGGGGATCGAAGACCAGGACGTATTCCCTCATAAGCTGACTCGTCCCGTTGGGACTTTTAGCCGCTGTATTAAACACTAACCGGTACCGTTTATCGCGATAAAGCAAAGTACAGCTTTCAGGGAGCTCAGAATCCGTAGCCAGTAAATGCACTTGATTCACGCCCTTCTCGTGACTTCGGATGTATCCGATCACTTCAATCTGCTTCCCTTGTGGGGTCATCACAAAAAGAGGACGACCAAAACAGCGTTGGATAGATTGACGAATAAGACGCCGAGCCGCTTCAAACTCACTCATCACAACTCATTAAGTCACAAACTCAGTGAGTACGCCGCCAGTCAGAAGCACCCCATCATCAATGAACACCCCAACCGGTTGAGACACGTCCCCCGATGCCGTGGGCTTTGTCTTGGTAAACTCACCGTTTTTAAAGTAAGCCGCTTCGGAGGCAAAGCTCACGCTATCACCGGCTTTAATCGGGCCATCAAAATGACCTTGTGTGTAACACACCACCGTCTCGCCGGCTTTCGCCGTAAAGTTGGGCACCACTAATAAAGCTCCAAGTAGACAAGGGACATCTTTCTTAAAACCACCCGTTGGCACGGTCGCCACAATCTTTTTCCCATCGCTTAAACGCATATTGTCACCATTAAAAAAGGGCAAGCCATGCTCACCCTATCAATCAAATCAAACTGTTCTTCCAAGCTTTACTTAAAGACCGCTTGGGCAATACCACGTCGGTCTAATACCTTCGACATTAAGTCGTAAGTAATACGGAACTTGGCACCATCGCTGCTCCAACCGTCGCCCGTTTCTAACCATGGGTCTTGCTGGCCATCTAAGAAGCCCATCACTACGGTATCAAAATCTTTACCTGTCAGCGCCAGTGCGCCATTCACCTCGCTTAAACGCGCAGTTTCAATCACTTTGCCGAATTTTTTATAGGCTGGGTTAAAGGCATCCGGTTTGCTCGCGGTGTTCAAAACCGCTTCAAACATTGAAGCATGATCCGGACTCGCAATCAGGAGCTCACCACGAAGATCTAACGCATCGCCTTGACCCGCTTCACCATCCAGTGGGATGGTGGTTGCCGTCGCAAATACCTTATGCAGAGCCATAATCATCGCCGCGTAATCGCCCGCTGGAATGTCATTGATGAAATTACCCCAGCCTTTGTCTTTGCCCGCTTTAAAGACATTGCCACCATCGGCCATTTTGCCTGCGAGGATAGCGTTAAACATCAGCTTGTCTGACAGACGATAACCGGACTGCATGAATTTACGAGGCACCTTCGCCACTAAGCCAATTTCATCATTAATGATGGCATGACGAGTAAACTGGATTTCACGCCCAAAGGTCGCAAGCTGAATGCGCTCACCGCTGCCTTTTAAGATCGCCGCTTTGTATTCGCCATCTTCCGCTACTTTCATCAAGTCCGGCGCGTCATTAACCATCACTAACTCAGTTTCACGAAAATCCGTCAGGTTCTCTACGTTAGCCAGTTCACGCCACATCGGAGCTCTTGCTTGCGCTTCATCGCGCATCACGGTTCGAATACCTTCAGTGATGATGTCGCCAAAATCACCGGAGTTAAACGCTCGGTTCACCAATTCATTCTTGGTGATCGCGCTTCGAGCATTCACATCGAGGCAAGCGCGCGCCATATTCAGTAATGACTCATGACCGAACGCGTTGTCTTTTTCTAAATCCTCAACACCACAACGTGCATTCAACGCATTTTGCAGTTCCTCTTTGACATGGTTACCGTTGCCAAGTCTCATGTGCGTAGCCGTCAAATTCGCTTCAGGCTCTTGTTGACCTGCCGCTGATTGGCTGCCAATACTTTCTAAAATCTTAGTGGATGCCTGTCCCACTGAGCACGATAAGTCAGCCAGCATTTCATTGGTGAGTGCCTCGCTGACTTTATGTTGAGCACACAACGCACGAATATCTGCTTGGCGTTGGTTCTCTGCTTTTACAGCGTTTTGTAATTCTTCATTTGGTTTCGGCATGTCGCTTACCTGCTTAGGTTTGTCTATTTGAGGTTCATTTGGCTGAGCAGACGCTGCTAAAGGTGTCGGTTCATTCACCTGTTGCGTTAGCGAATTCATCAACTCGGCTGGCGCTTGTTTGAAATTCTTAAAATCAGATTCATCGAGGTTTTGTAATGCGTTACTAAGGTCGACCGCTTCAACCACCTCATCAACAATCCCCCACTCTTTAGCGGCTTGCGCGGTGAACCACGTTTCTTTCTCCATGGCAGTCAGTACCTCTTCAAGAGGTTGACCCGACTTTTCAGCGTACGCTTCAGAAATGGTCTTGGTCGCCGCTTGCAACTGTTGAAACGCTGAGTTGATTTCCTTCTCACCGCCCCACGCTCCGATAGTAGGGTTATGGATCATCAACATGGCATTTTCAGGCATACAGATAGAGTCACAGGCAAGCAGGACATAAGTCGCAATGCTCGCGGCCATGCCATCAACAATGCCCATCACCTTTCCTTTATGCGCCTTCAGTGCGTTATACATTGCAAGACCTTGGTAAACGCTGCCCCCACCACTGAGCATTCGCAATTCAACCTCTTTATTGTTGGCCACTTGCAACGCCGCAATGATTTCCATTGCATCAATATCCCAAGCACTGATATCTCCATGCACCCAAATCTTAATCACATCGGCTTCGTTCTTAAGCGTGTACCAGCTATTCTTTGGTTTTGGCATTGTTTGCCTCTTCTTTCTGATTGTTGAGCTTCACCGCATGAGCAGGGTCCGACGTACTCACGATGTGCATATCGTTCATTTGTTGACGTTCAGATTGAATTTCGCGACGAGTCGACAACGGGTTAATATTACGTTCACGTTGTGCATGACTTAAGGAATGCAAACCTAAACGGGTTCCTTTTTCGACGCCTACCATTTCTTTGCTAGGGTCAATCCATGGCATCACTGGCGCCTGATAGATCGCATTAAAAATAGAGTCTCGCTTAACCCCTGCGAGGATGTTGACTTCACCGGCTAACATCGCCATCTGCAAAGCATGTCGATACTGTGGACGAGTCCAACCTAAAACGAACTTTCGCTGCAACACTCGATAACGACTGAACGAATCGATTAACTCTTGGCGCTGAGCGGAATAACTGCCGTTGCTATAGTCTCGGGTTACGCTAGAGTTGTTCACTCCTGCGCCGCCACTGGCTAATCGAAGCTGGGCATTTCGAAAAGGGCTGCTCATGGTTTCTTTTCGGTTGTTCTCCACCACCCCTGCATCTTCACCGGGTGCCAGTTCAAACGAGTTTCCCATCCCTAAAAACAAATCGCCGCCGCGATCGAACGCGTCCGTTGCATTTGAATTCAATGTCGGATCTCGTTTTATGTAATAAGCAAAACGACTCGCTATCTGGGCACTAATACGCTCAGATTGGTCGTAATCTTCGATGTCATCGACCAAATCCAAAATGGAATGCAAAAGGGAAATGCCACGGTTTTGATGAAAACGCCGAGTAAACTTTAAATGGCAGACAAACTGCGCATCGACATCAACGAACTCAAACCCTCTTGAGTCTCTCTGAATCAAATAGCTCACAGCCTGCCCGAGCTTGTTTCGCTTAATACCTTCAAACAGTCCCCCTTCAGCTTCCGTTATGTGGGAAGGAATAAAATCAGGCTCAAAGGGTTGCACCGCAAAGGGCGTCTCTGTTGGGTAATTCAAATCACTGTGCTTACCCATGAACATTCGACAAAACACCTCGCCATCACGAAACCATGTTCGACCCGCAAGCCACTCCGTTTCCGCGCGAGAATGTTCAGCATCGATGTTTTGATTTAAAGAAAAATTCTCCCACCAGGTCATGATCGCCTGAGCGCATTCGACATGCACTTCCCCTTTGTGGTTTAAAGGCTGAGGCTCCACCATGATGCCATTCGGACCAATTACATTGGCGCAAAGCTCATCCAAAATGGCCGTAACAAACGGGTTATTTTCATCCATATGTCGGGCACGTTGATACACCGCTTTCGCGCCTTTGTTCAACGAATTGGCATCGCCTTTTGATTGTTTATTTGTCTTTTTGGTGTGCGGATTACGGGGAAGTGCTGCATTGTATTTATTCAAAAGCCGTCTGTCGTAGGCACGTTCCAACCCTTTCCTAGGACTGAATATGGCCACGAGCTTGTCGAGCAAGTTTTGGCTACTCAAGATAATTTCTCCGTATCATAGAGCGTCGTCCCCCTTGAACTTGCAGAGCGATAATGCGCTGCAAACGCTCTATCTCTTTACGCACCGTCGCTAAACTCGCCAAGGTCAACTCTTCATCTTCTGCCGTCTTAACCGACTGTTGCTGTAAGATTTTCTGTTCGGCTTCGAGGTACCACTGCAAACGTTCTTGATTGGTCGGTATCACTAAACTCATCCGAAAATACCTCTTGAGTGGTTATAACGTTTCTTAGGCTTGCGCTCGAAAACAGGCTGTAAGTCAGCATCAATCACATTCGAGTTAATCTGCCATTCAGACGCCCAAGGGGGTACGCTTTCCCAATGGATGTCATCACCACCAAGAAAGTGCATCCCCGCTTCGGCATACGCGCATAAATCAAAACTTTCGTTACGCGTCTTATCAGGACAAATCCATTGGCCTTTTTCATCAATGAATTCCGCCGTCAGTTCATCAAACCACTCTCTTTCCGCCCAGGCGGGCAAATGGAAATACCGAGAGCCAAATTCTTCACGGGAATAGCTGGCCACCACACGGTTTTTTAGTCGATTGGTGTGCAGCAGTAATAAAGGGATCTCACCATGCGCCAGTTTGCTGCGCTTATCTGGGTAAGATTCTTTAATCAGTGAATCCATGTCTTTGTTGCTGGCCCCTTTCACAAGTCGAAACAAGTGGGCCAACCCTTTCGCTTTAAGGCGGTTATAAAACTGGTAAGCAAAATCGGTCACTGAAGTTTTCTTACCGTCTTTTTCAGAAGCCGAACCACCAGAATCACACAGTGTTAATATTGGTTTCATGACTCGTCCACTGCCATCGGCAACGGGGTATGTTTTCTTGATCACCTGAGCGATGAGTAGGTCCCAATCTTCCGCGTAAATGGCAGGGTTAATACGGTCACCATTTCGATGTGGTGTCGTTAAAATCTCAAAGCGGTCGATCACCCAGCGCTGCAGCCCTTCGCCAAACACTTGAGCTTGAACCACAAACCGAGCATTGGATTTACCACCTTGAACATCGATACTCATGATCAAGAAACGGCCACCAACAGGCACAACCCCACGCAAATAAGGATTGCCTTTGGCTTTTTCCATCAGCTCATGAACACCAATGTCTTTTCCTTCGATTTGTAAGATATAAGGACGGCCAACATCAATGTTATAAAAAGACATCAAAGAATCTTCATCACCGCTATCTTCATACAAGGTTTGAGCCGTGAGATAACGATAAACTAAGTTCTCCCAACTCTGGTAGGCCGCTACGACACCTTCAAACCCAAACGACGCCCATTTAGACTGGCGTATTTTGTCTTCATCCGTGACCTCTTCACCAAACGAGTCCACCGCCCCTTCACGAAACCAACGGGCCGCTAAACTTTTTTCTTGTTTTTGGTGCTCATCAATACGGTGCAAACAACGTGGACATTGGCAATAAGTAGACTTGGCCACATCTTGAGGATCTGAATACTTGTCTTCCCAATGCAAAGTTTCAAAATCAGGAAGGAACCAAAAACCACAATCATCACACTGCCAATAGAAACGCCGACGATCACCTTGATTGTAGAGCTGAGCAATTCCCCCACACGGCTGGGCTTCATGAGGGCCGAGCTCTGCTGGTGACTTAGGTTGGCGAACGAGACGCCCTGGTGAACTTTCTGCCATCGCCATCCCAGAAGACTTCGCATTCTGAATCCGCTTAAGCATCAGCTGAAATTTGCTCCCTTCTTGCCCTACGCCATCATCGGCCCGATCGTAATCCGAACAACCGGCGTAACGGAACGTTTCGGCAGATAAACTGCTTTCAGTCGCAGAGTCCAAACTCAAATTCATCCCATTAAGAAAGTGCTTAAACGTTAGCGTATCGTCGGATTTCCGTCCGGTTCGTAGCTTGTTAATCTCTTCCGTCGCAGCAAAACAACGAGCAAGATCCTTTTTAGACATACTCTCTGCTTTCTTTTTTGTAGAATAGATCAGCAACATATCGCCAGGGGCTTGCGTCACCGTGTAATTAATCCACCCTTCAACCAGCCCCTTAGTTTTACCTGAACGCGCTGGCCCCATTAAAATCACCGCTTCGTAAATACGGCGCGATAAACACTCCATCGGCTCTCGAATGTAAGGAACTTGACTCGATAAGAACTTCGTCACATCCGTCCCATCAGAAATCCACAAACCCTCATCAGCGGCAAGAACAGGACTTTTATTGACAGGTCGACACAAATAAGCCAACTTTCTTCTTATTTCTGCGGCATCCGCAAACTGAACACCTAAACGGGGATCAAACGTTTTCAAGCTCATCTGCAATTGCCTTCAAATCGAAATTCAATAATTTATCCAAATATTCAAGCTCTTGCGGGGTGGCACTGGTTATCGCAGACTCAACACGAGTGATCACTTTCTCTTTAAAACTCTTCACACTGGCAAGGCAAGTGCCGATTTCAAGCTCATAGTCAGCTTTATCCACACATTCACCGGTCTCGTTCAAAAGCGCCAATTTTTCACGTTCCGACTGGATATAAGCCCTGAGCTCTGCGGCCGTTTTAAAACCCATCAAATCCGGAGCATCACTTTCTTTAATCATTGCTTTACATAAATACGGGGCAACTTGAACCACATCGTAAAGGGGGATATTGCCTTTGTAGGCGATTGGCTCAATGCCTGCAGACTTCAGCTTTTTCCGGATCGTAGAGCGGTGATAATCGAACGCTTCCAACTCGGTCAAATTCCAAAGTCGTTTTTCATTGTTCATTGAAAGCCCTCTGAATGAGTGTCGCCTCTCCGTGTGTCACGCCCTCGTAAAAAATGAATTACGGACAATAACGAATGACGACCACCCAAGTAGTCAGTGTTATTCGCCCATATTTGTTATCGCACTCTCGTAGCCATAAAAACTACGTAAATGCTCGATTTGGTCAGCGCAATTGCGCCAAGCTTCTAACCACACCGGGTCGCGCTCTACCGCTTCACCGTAGGTTTTAGGCGGAGAAGTAAAAGGCTGTGTGCAAGAAGTCAGATACACCGCCGGAGGAAGAACCAACCGGTCTTGGTATTCAGTGATGACCTCAGTCGTAGTACAACCACTCAGAAGCATCAGGAATAGGCACATCTGTACATTTTTCATGAACCAGTACCTCTTTTATTTGGGTCACTGTGCGAATCGTTTCAGCATTCCGATCGGCCTTAGCTAGCAGCAAAACATCAGCGGCCCGTTGCGCTTGCCGAACTTCATCGCTTAAGGTTTTAACGGTGATAGACAGTGATTTATTTTTGTTCAATGAGTCTTGAAACTGCCCCTGAAGCTCACCGTAGCGCTTTGCCTGCACTTTGGTTAAATCAAGTAGATACGCAGAGAAAACGAAGCTACCAAGCAACAAAATAACCAAACCTATCAACAAAGTATTTTTGATAGAGAAGTTCATAAAGCCTCCCCTTGTTACCAGCCGTTCAAACAAGCTTGTTGTTCTAATTCGCGACGTTTCACGATCCCTGAACATTGACTATCAGGGTCCCTGCAGTTTTTGCCGTTAACATAGACCCAACGTGAAAATTCGAGGCACGCTTTTAAGGGTTGGTTTTGGTTAAATAACTTAAGCATGGTGGAACGTTTAAAGTTGCCAACGCCAAGGTTGAACACAAAGCTCACCAGGACATCAAACTGAGCTTGAGTAACGTCAGTGGTTAGGTGTTTGTTTACAGAATTTTCGGCACTTTTCACATCAGCGATGAAATTACGAGCAATTTGCTCTTGGGTCACAGTATCGCCTTGCTTGACACCTTGGGTATGGCCGAGGCCATGAGTCCATACTTTAGCGCTGCATCGGTAAGCTTGAGTTCGACACCCTTCGAAATTGGCAATATGGCTTAAGCCTTGTTGGCTCGTTCGCAAGTCCGAAATTAAGTTAAAAGCAAGCGCGAGCACGACAGCGACTGAACACACCCCCTTAGAGATCGCGCTTCGCATAAACTTTCACCGCTTTTTCTGGATTCGCTTTGATTATCTCTACGATCTTTTTTTTGTAATACCGGTTAGTAAAATAAGTCACTATCACAAAAATCAAACCTATGACGCTGACCCAATCTTGCAAAGTCAATGCACCAAAGCCTGCATAGGCCAGAGCACTCACGTATGAAACGAAAGAACTGATTTTCTCTTGCATATTGCGCTCACAAAAAAGCACCCGACTTTCACAATAGAAAGGGGTGCTTTGTCAGTTATAAACGGTAGAAACGAAAAAACCCCGCCGAATGGGCGAGGTTTCCTAATGTGACAATAATGCATCGTTCTTAATCACCTGTCAATGTTAGTAGTAACAAATACAAGTAAGTCTAATAAGAAGGTCAACTGGTTGTGGGAAGAACAACTGAAAATTCCGCTGACCCACAACACTCAAGTTCATTCAGTCGCTCGATTCCTAGCAACTGAACGCTTTGTCTATAAAAAGCTGAATGTCCGATAACAACGCAGCTTTTTACATTCATTTTTTTTGAATATTTATCATAAAACGATATTATTCTCTCACTGAAAGATTCAATTGTCTCAACGGAACTACACAACTCCATTTCCTCTCGATTTTTTTTAGATTTCACGTGACCTTCAAAAAACCCAAAGTCTCTTTCAATAAGAAGTGGCTCTTCAATATACTCGCAATCATCATACCGTAAAGCAAACCAATTAGCTGTCTGTTGCGCTCTTAACAAAGGGCTAACCAAGACAATCTCCGGTTTGTTTTTACGAATCAAATCCAAAGCATTGAAGAGTAACTCCTCGTTAAAATATTCTACAGCAATATTTCGTCTTCCTGCAAATAGGTTATCAGTGCTATATGAAGTTATTCCATGTCGGATATAAACAACTTTCATTAAAAAACTAAAGATGCATGAATTGGATGATTTTTTTCATATTTTGAGTTAAACATCTTATTTAACTCATTTTCAAACTCTTTAGACAGTTCCGATAACTCTACGTATTTATTATTTTCTTTTCTTTTACTTTCAACTACTGAGTCCAACGACTGTCTAACAGACTCTTTGGAAATTTCCGTCAAGAAATAAGAATACTGTTCTTTCAACACATGAAAGTCATCACCAAAAATATGTGCGATTCTTGCAATCGGTGATAACTCTAGAAGATCATATGTTTTATTCAATTTTTCTTCGCGTGAAAGACCGTGAGTTTCAGCAACGGTAATCAACCCTGAAAAATATAACAATTTCCTAGAAAAACGTAGTTTTATTTTACGGACGCCCCAACTTTTACCCTGTTCGGAGACTTTGTATTGATAGTCAGTGCATATAGTTCTGTAATAGCGAATGACATCATTCAACATGAATTTGTTTATGCTCTCATTTGGAACTGATGATTTGATATATTTATCTAGTATTTCTCTTTTCAAAGAAATATACATATCTTCGTTGTAAAGCCATTTACTTTCCAGTAAATAAAGCATCCTTCTTGTAAATGCCTTATTACTATCCAATTCACCACCGAAATTATTCAGTAAATCTGAACTCTCAATAACAGCTCCAAATGTACCTGTACCACCAACATTCTTCTCAACATACTTACTGATGATTTCATCTATAGTTTGTTCTACTTGTTTAACTACACTTGAATCAAGTTTAGCTGATGATATTAAATACCAGTCCATATCAGACTGATCCGATGCTTCTTCTCGGCCAAATGATCCGGTAACTACAAGACACATATTTGAATCAAGAATACTACATTTCTTGAATTCTTCTTTTATTTTAAAAATAATATCGTCTGTATGTTTTTTTCTTTGTTCCATAAAGCCTTTTACCTTGCCTACTTATATTAATTTAAATTGTTCATTTGGCGATATAACATCGTCAAAGTACTTTATATTCTTTCTGACTTTTTTTCTATTACATAAAAACCTGTTATTTAT
>NZ_JBFRTR010000004.1:0-37309 GCF_041474215.1 Vibrio sp. 10N.222.52.C12 | reverse complement strand
ATCTTATGAATGATACTCTCAATATAAGTTCGTCTGAAACACAGAGGAATAATAAAGTAGAGGTAATACCAAAGGAAATTAAATTTGCTTTTTGGCTACTATGTTGTTGTTTTGCCATGTGGGGTTTGGCAAATAACATGACTGATGTACTTATTGCACAGTTTCGAAAAGTATTTACTTTAACCGATATGCAATCCGGTTTGGTACAAACGGCTTTCTATGGCGCTTATTTTTGTTTGGCTCTTCCCGCTGCGCTTTTCATACAGCGATACAGTTATAAAGCCGGAGTGCTTTTGGGCCTTGGATTGTTTGCAACCGGCGCACTGCTATTTTATCCCGCCGCGCAAGCAATGGAATATTTACCTTTCTTGCTGGCATTATTTGTTCTAGCTGGCGGTCTCTCCATTCTAGAAACAAGTGCCAACCCATACATATTAGCGATGGGTCCTGAAGAAACCGCAACTCGACGTCTAAATATTGCTCAAGCTTGTAACCCTATTGGTTCGATCACTGGGGTGTTAATTGGCAAATTTTACATCTTATCGCAACTAAACCCTGCAACGGATAGTGAACGTGCGGCCATGGCTGCTGACGAACTAGCGAAAATTCAATCTGACGAACTGTACGCAGTAATGATGCCCTATATGGGCGTAGCAGTTGTTATTGCTTTAATTTGGCTATTGATTCTTAAAACTAAGATGCCGGCCGCAAAGGACACAAGTACTACCGGTGAGTCTACATTTGGTCAGGCGTACCGCCGTATTGTCAAGCGAAGCCACTTCACCAAAGGCGTGTTAGCTCAGTTTTTCTATGTCGGTGCGCAAATTGGTTGTTGGTCATGGACTATTCGTTACGTGATGCAAGAAGTCGGCGGTACAGAAGCAGAAGCATCAACATACCTACTGACATCTATTGTGATTTTCTCTGTCATGCGCTGGGTTTGTGTCGCGCTGATGAAACACATTGAACCACAAAAACTACTTGCTGCTTTGGCTGCGATCGCTGCGATTTTAGTCGCTGTAATCATGGTAGTGGGTGGGTTAGCAGGAGCTTATGCACTAGTCGGTGTGTCTGCATGTATGTCTCTGATGTTCCCGACTATTTTTGGGCTATCACTGAGAGATTTAGGGTCTGATTCAAAGTTTGGTGGAAGCTTCTTAATCATGGCAATCCTGGGTGGTGCACTGCTAACCGCCATCATGGGGCAAATCTCAGATGCAGCAGGCATTGGTGCCGCATTTGTTATCCCATTCATTGGCTTCGTTTACCTAGTGTACTACGGCGCAAAAGGTTACCAAGTTAAGTAAAGAATTATCCACAGGGGCAGCATTAACCTGCCCCCTGAATTAAAGAAATAATAAGGAACATCAATGATGTCACAGTTAGTTAAAATCGGTATTCGTCCTACCATCGACGGTCGTCAAATGGGTGTACGCGAATCTCTTGAAGATCAAACTATGGGAATGGCTCAGCGCGCAGCTCATTTTATTCAAGAGAATATTCGCCATGCTAGCGGAGAGAAAGTGGAGTGTGTCCTTGCCGACTCTTGTATTGGTGGTGTAGCAGAATCTGCTGCGACGGCTGACAAATTTAAACGTGAAAATGTGGGCCTTGTACTGACAGTAACACCGTGTTGGTGTTATGGCACAGAAACCATTGATATGGACCCGCATACACCAAAAGCCATCTGGGGTTTCAATGGTACTGAGCGTCCAGGTGCAGTATACCTAGCCGCCGCGATGGCAGGCCACTCACAAGTGGGTTTACCGGCATTCTCAATTTACGGCAAAGAAGTGCAAGACGCAGGAGACGAGTCAATCCCAAGTGACGTACAGGACAAGATTCTTCGCTTCTGCCGTGCAGGTTTAGCCGTCGCGTCAATGCGCGGTAAATCTTATCTCTCGATGGGCTCTGTATCTATGGGCATCGCGGGCTCTGTGGTTAACCCTGAGTTCTTCCAGAAGTATCTGGGCATGCGTAATGAATATGTCGATATGACAGAAATCAAACGCCGTTTGGATCGAGAAGTCTATGACAAGAAAGAGTTTGAACTGGCACGTGCTTGGGTACGAGACTGGTGTAAAGAAGGTAAAGATTATAACGGCACCCCTTTCACCGAAGAGCGTAAAGCAGAGGATTGGGATACCGTCATTAAGATGACCATGATCATGCGCGATTTGATGCAAGGCAACCCAAAACTTGCAGAGCTAGGCTTTGGTGAAGAATCGCTAGGACACAATGCTATTCTGGCTGGCTTCCAAGGTCAGCGTCATTGGACCGATCATTTGCCCAATGGCGATTTTTCAGAGGCCATCTTGAACTCCTCATTTGATTGGAACGGCATTCGTGAACCAATCTGTGTGGCAACAGAAAACGACGCGTTGAACGGCGTAAATATGATGTTTGGTAAGCTACTGACGGGTGAGGCTCAGGTTTTCCATGATGTTCGTACCTACTGGTCTGAAGATGCGGTAGAGCGTGTGACAGGGACCCGCCCAGATTCCGGTTTCTTGCACCTGGTTAACTCTGGCTCAGCAGCGCTCGATGGGGCAGGTAAAGCGAGAACAGCTGATGGTAAGCCGGCGATGAAACCGCACTGGGAACTGACACAAGCCGACGTTGAAGCGTCTCTAAATGCAACGAAATGGTGCCCAGCCATTGAAGAATACTTCCGTGGGGGCGGCTTCTCGTCTCAGTTCCTAACTGAAGGTGGCATGCCATTTACTATGCATCGAATCAACATTATCTCGGGTATTGGTCCAGTGCTGCAAATTGCTGAGGGGCACTCTATCGAACTGCCAGAAGATGTTCATAATACCCTAAATGAGCGCACTAACGCGACTTGGCCAACGACCTGGTTCGTCCCTCGCTTGACTGGCCAAGGCGCATTTAAATCGGTTTATGACGTTATGGCAAACTGGGGCGCTAACCACTGTGTTATCACTTCAGGCCACGTTGGCGGCGATTTAATCTCTCTCGCTGCAATGCTGCGTATTCCGGTATCGATGCATAACGTGGATAGCCAAGACATCTTTCGTCCGCATACTTGGTCTGCATTTGGTCAGGATGTTGAGGGACAGGACTATCGCGCTTGTCAGAACTTCGGCCCTATCTATAAGTAATTCAATAGGTAACTAATTTTGCCTGCCCCAACTTGGGGTAGGCCTTAAAGGGGTGAGTTATGTCGATTGCTATTATTCTTGATTGCGGAGCCACCAACGTCCGCTCTATTGCGATTAACCAGCAAGGTGAAATTGTTGCGTCGCACTATATTGCTAATGAAACGCTACAGAATGGCACTAAACATGTTTGGGATTTTCAACAGATTTGGAAAAAGCTTGTTGAGTGTTCAAAGCAGGTAATGGCTCAAATTAATTCGACGGATATTGTTGCCGTTTCTGTCACTACCTTTGGAGTGGACGGGGCGCCCTTCGATAAAGATGGAAAGCAGATCTATCCCATTATTTCTTGGAAATGTGCTCGTACCGCGCCTGTGATGAGCCAGATCTCGCAAGATATTGACCGCGATGAACTGTATTTGACCAACGGCATCGGGGATTATTCGTTCAATACCTTATTCAAGCTTAAGTGGTTGAAAGACAACGAACCAAAAGTCTATAGCAATATGGATAAGTGGGTGTTTATTTCGTCGATGTTGACACAAAAGCTGACGGGCGAATTAACAACCGATCGAACGATGGCTGGCACGTCGATGATGACGGACCTAGACAGCGGTGACTGGAATGAAGGGGTATTACAGTACCTAGAGCTGACGAAGGCGCACTTTCCTCCCATGGTTGAAGCGGGCGAAATAGTGGGTTGTTTAAAAGACGATGTCGCCTTCCTGCTTGGCATTCCAAACAGAGTTCCAGTGATTTCAGCAGGTCACGACACTCAGTTTGCTTTGTTCGGCTCTGGTGCCAAAGAGAATCAGTCTTTCTTAAGCTCAGGGACTTGGGAGATCTTGATGGCTCGTTCGCCACGTCCTCAGTTAAAACCTGACTATCTCAAAGAGGGCATGACAACAGAGCTTGATGCTAAAAATGATTTGTTTAACCCAGCAATCCAATGGCTCTCTAGTGCAGTAATGGAATGGGTCGCCAACACCTACTTTACGGATGTTGCCGAGAGCAGCAGTAAATACGCGGTGATGGTTTCGGAAGGGGAAGCGGCCCCTATCGGTGCAAATGGCGTTAGGTTCGATCCATCCTTTTTACTTGGTGGTGACGGTAAAGGAAATGGTGCGATTACTGGCCTGTCCATTAATGCCACAAGGGGTGAGATATACCGCGCCGCTCTAGAAGGACTGGCCTTCAAACTCAAGAGCAGTCTGCACTATCTTTCCACGACTTGTCGCTTAAATACCGAGTGTTTAATGGTGGTGGGTGGTGGGTCTAAAAATAGACTGTGGAACCAAATAAGAGCTGACGTTGTTGGCATCCCTATCCATGTGGTTGAACAGCCTGAAGCCACAGTGACGGGGGCAGCGATGTATGCCTTTGCAGGGGCTGGGGTATTTATTGATGCCAATCATGCCCAAGAAAATATGAAGCCTGCTTACCAAGTCATCACCCCGTCTGAGAGCCGTGAACAATACGCCCAGTTATTGGAGGAAATACACAATGCTTAAAGGAATCCATCCGGCAATAAGCCCAGAACTGCTTGCCGTATTAAGTCGAATGGGGCATGGCGATGAAATTCTGTTTGCCGACGCCCATTTTCCTGCGGAGACGTTTGGATCGCATGTGGTGCTAAGAGCCGATGGCGTGAATATCGATACGCTGTTAGAGGGCACAATACCGCTATTTGAGCTCGACGTGTACTGCCAAAGCCCGCTGATCATGATGCAAGCAGTAGAGGGTGACCAGCTCGACCCAACAGTTGAATCGAAATACATGGCGGCAATCACAAAGACCACGAAAGACAAGCCTGCATTAGAACACATGGATCGTTTTGATTTTTACGACCGCGCCGAAAAATGCTTTGCAGTTGTACTGACGGGCGAAACCGCTAAATACGGAAACATCATTTTAAAGAAAGGCGTAACGCCAGCTTAAGGAAGTAATACGATGACAATAACAAGAAATGAACTAGCACAAGACATTATCGATACATGCTTAGAGATGACTAAGCTGGGATTAAACCAAGGCACCGCAGGTAATGTCTCGGTGCGCTATGAAGGTGGTTTATTGATCACTCCAACGGGTATTGAATATGAGAATCTGACACCGGAAAAGATCGTTTTTGTAAGCGAATCCGGAGAATTTGAGGAAGGCAAAATTCCATCAAGCGAATGGGCTTTCCACCTAACCTGCTACCAAGCGAGAGAGGATTGCCATGCCGTTGTTCACAACCACGCCATTAACGCGACAGCAGTGTCTATACTCAATCGTCCAATCCAGGCGATCCACTATATGGTTGCAGCATCGGGCGCGGCAGAAATACCTTGTGTACCTTATGCTACCTTTGGCTCTCCTAAGTTGGCTGATTATGTAGATGCTGGCATTCGTCAAAGTAAATCTATTCTTCTTCAACATCATGGCATGATCACCGTTGGTGAAAATCTGAAGAAAGCATTGTGGTTAGCACATGAAACCGAGGTATTGGCTGAGCTTTATCTCAAGTGTGCAGCGATTCAGCCAGACGTTCCAGTGCTTCCAAACCAAGAGATGGATCATGTACTCGATAAGTTCAAGACGTATGGATTGCGAGTTGAGAAGTAATTGATATCGGCCCGATCCGTCGGGCTCTTACCGTAAAGGAATGACTATGGTGTTTGCATTAAATTTACCAAAACTATCATTATCCGGCGTAGGTGCGGTGGCAGAATCTGTTGCAGTGTTGGACTGTCGACCCGTAAAAAAAGCAATGATAGTGACAGATAAAAACCTTATTGAATTGGGGATATTAGATTCTCTTTATTGTGCACTCGATGATAAAGGGTTCGATTATGTCACCTTTGATAAGGTCACCCCTAACCCGACCGTTAGTTTGGTTAATCAAGGTGCTGAGTTTTACCAACAGAGCGGGTGCGATTGTTTGATTGCGGTTGGTGGCGGTAGCCCTATTGATTGTGCGAAAGCGATTCGTATTGTCACATCAAATGAAGGCGAAATCACCGATTATAATGGGGTCGGCCTGGTTAAGAATAGCGGTGCGTTCTTTATTGCTATTAATACAACGGCGGGAACAGCGGCGGAGATGACGTCCAATTCGGTGATTACCGATGAGAAGAATCTCGTTAAGATGGTGATCGTCGACACCAAACAGATTCCAGATGTTGCGGTTAACGACCCATCATTGATGGTTGGTTTGCCTGCCTCTGTTACCGCTGCAACGGGTATGGATGCGCTGACCCATGCCATTGAGTCGGTTGTGACTCCTGGCGCCCATCGTTTAACACTTCCGACCGCACTCGAGGCGGTTAAGCTAATTGCCAAATGGCTGCCTATGGCAGTAAAGGATGGAGCGAACATAGAAGCTCGGTCGGCACTTGCTGATGCGCAATTTTTAGCGGGGATGTCGTTCAACTCAGCCGGATTAGGCGCGGTTCATGCGTTGTCACATCAGCCTTCGGCAACACACAACCTAGCGCATGGCGTTTGTAATGCTATCTTGCTGCCTGTGGTGAGCGCATTCAATGCTCAAACGATTCCAAGTGCGTTTAGAGAAGTAGCTGAAGCGATGGGTGGGGATACGTCTCAGTTAGACGACACTAATGCAGCCCTATTAGCGGTGGACCTGATTTGCACGTTGTCTCGTGAAGTGGGTATCCCTTCTGGGCTGGCTCATCTTGGGGTTAAGCATGCGGATATTGATGGTTGGGTTCAAAAAGCCATGGATGATGTTTGTATGGGAGGCAACCCAAGAACGTTGACCAGTGAAGACGTTTATCACCTTTACGAGTTGGCGTTATAGCAACCGTGTAGTGGTACTGTAGTGGCTGAGTGAATTTGGCCACTTGATTGGAGGTTTGCAATACTTGAAGTGATTCATAAATCACTAATTTAGGAAACTCGCTGAGAAGATTTTGTCCAACTATGAGTTGGCCTTTGCAGATCATTCATCCAATATTAACCGTTTTACTCAGTACAGATGTGGTGTTGGAAAATGGGAACAAAAACGACCTAACCACGCTCCAAGCGTTGTTAAGTCGTTATTGGTTGAGGTCAGGGGTTAATTGAGCGCTTCAATCAGAGTGATTTCGCGTTTGATTTGCTTACTCTCTTGCTCAGTCGCCTGCGCCAGTTTCTTTTCGCGTGTGGTTATGGCTGCTTGTTTGGCTTCGTCAGATTTGAACATCAGTTCTTTTACGTTGATAGAAGCGATGTTTGTGTAGCGGCCATCGTCACTGGTTGGGATTGATATGGTTTTATCATTAATCAATGATTTTACGATCTCACGCTGTTCATTGTAACGACTCTCTAAACCAGAAAGTGCCCATCGTTGTTGAGGCTTACCCTCATACTGGCCGTTCTTTTCTTCTTTAAGATACTTGATAGTCATGTTACGAATCGTGCCTGCTTCTTCTCCATACTCTGCTTCCGTATCAAAGAGTACAGGGAATGATTCACCTTCTAGCACGCCGCCTTTCTTGGTTAGATGACCCATTCGATAGCTATTCATACCAATACGGATCTCTGTTTGATCAGTAACCGGTGTGCCATCAGCAAACGCGAGGTTGGTGATGCGGGTACCTGCAGGTTGAGTGAGGTCGATGGTATAAGTCACGCCCGCGAAGAAGTCATTGGTCGAATATTTTGAAGCTCTACGTTCAGGGTTAAAGCTGTAGGTCACATCGCCAGGTTGTACTGAGTTGAAGTAGCCCGCAGACCATTCCATGTAGGTTCTTAACTCTTTGCCTGTCATCTGATAGACAGTGATTTCGCCACCTGCGTATTGGTAGTTGTACGCGATGTCTTTGGCTTTGATTGGGCCAACATCGAGCTCTGCATTGTCGTTGTCTATTTGAAGTGCAATGACATTGGCTTTGGGTGCATAGAAGAAGCTCGCTTCTTGGAATAGCGCACTGATGCCTGTGTCTTGAACATGGACTTGAGGGATACCGCGGATTTCGTTTTCTGGGACTAAATCAATGCCGGTAAGTTGAGCGACAGGTCTGTTCGCCATTTCTCGGAGTTGTTTGTGGTAAGGCTGGTATAACTCGTCCATATTCTCATCAGAGTCGATACCTTTAATTTTATAGGTGAAGCTGTCTTTGTTGACGAGAGTGAATGTGCCATCGCGCTCTTCAAATTGAAGATCGATACGAGATAGGGCGCGGCCATATCTGTCGGGTTCAGTAATAATAACGCCATTTACAACGGCTTTATCGATGCGAGTGTGCATGTGGCCAGCGACGATGGCATCAAGCTCTGGGTTTGCATTGGCAATGTCGGTGACACCGGTGTCGGCAATGTCATTCTCGTTCTCAATTCCCATATGGGCAACCAATATGATGGCATCCACTTTATCATCAATCTCTTTGACGATTTTCTTCACTTCCAAGGTTGGATTAGTGAAAGTGACGCCTTCTAAACGGTTGGTACCTTGCGCAAAGACCTCCGTCATTGGGGTATCCATTCCGATCACGCCGATCTTAATGCTACCGCGTTCTAGGATGGTGTAACCAGGCAGGAATGGGTTTCCGTTTTTGTTCTTGATGTTGCCACCGAGAGACTGCCCTTTAAATTGGGTAACGGCCCTGTTGAGGGTTTTGAGGCCAAAGTCGAATTCGTGGTTACCTAAAACCCACACATCGTATTTCATGTGATTAAAGCCAAGCATCATTGGATCAACGGGCTCGTCTTTGAAGGTTTCTACGAAGTTGCCTTGGATGGTATCGCCAGCGTCGACAAGGATAATGTTAGATTGCTCTTTGCGGATCTCACCAACTTTGGTCGCGATTTGGCTCAAGCTACCACGAGTGTTGAGTTTATCTGCCGCGTAATCCCACGCCATAAAATGACCGTGGATATCTGAAGTACCCAGTATCGTGACATCGTGTATATCGCCATCAGCTGCAAAGGTGGGAAAGGCTAGAGAGAGTAGGATGGCGCTTGATAGTATGTGTCTTTTCATAAGTATGTTCACATCGTGGTTTTAAGTATGACGCTACCATATAGAATCGAGGTTATCTTATGGGTGATCAGTATCATATTTCTAATGATATAACTAATTGATGTTTCAAATAAATGTGATTCATGGCCATCTCGTAACCACTTAAGTTATGGAGAAATGCACCACAACTCTTCGCTATCTTTTCAATCTTCGATTTCTTTAATCAAACTTCCTAAGCGATGGTGTATTAACAAGCACGCTTGTAAGCTGTTGAACGTCTTGCCTGTTGAAATAAACAAGGTATATATCGTCCAACTCTCACTTACTGTGGCAGTAAGATGATCTTGCCCTCTAGGCGTGTGGTTTTCGATTCAATGAGATCAATCGCGGTTTGCACTTCATCGAATGGTAGATAGCGGTCAACGTCGAGCTGAATGTCGTTTGTGATGAAGTGATCTAGCATGGTCGTGAACTTATCACGGCGAACATCTTTACCTTCTGCTTCCTCCCAATAACGCAAGAAGAAGGTGCTGAAATCGATGTGTTGGTTTTTCGCGTACTCAAAGAAGCGTGGCTCGTAAAAATCCAACGACAGCGTCCCATAGTTGATAAAGCGCCCGTTGTTGCCAAGGGTGTGAACAAGCTCGGTTCCGGGTGAGCCGCCAATCGCATCAAAGGCAACGGTTGGCATAGGCAAGCCTAATGCCTTAATTTGAGAAACTAGATCAGCGTTCGCATCTATCACCCAACAGGAAGTGGCAGGGTATTGTGTCTGCTGTGATGTAACGACAATGATGTTGAAGCCGAGTGATGCTGATAACTGGGAGAAGATCTTACCGATGGCTGAACTGCCCGCGTTGATGATCAACACATCCTCTTGGGTCAGCTTGGCTATTTCTGTCGTTAGCACCCATGCGGTTAGCGCATTAATGTACAACTGACAGGCGTAGCCATTGTCTAAATGTTGAGGAATTTGGAACAGATCATCTGGTGATACATCGACATAGTTCTGCCATGTTCCACTGGTTGCCACAAGCACTCGTTGATTCACTATAAACTCAGCACTGCTGGATTCTACAATCCTTCCTACCGCTTCAAATCCCGGTACTCTCGGCGGCTGATGGCTATGTTTGTATTGGCCCACACCATAAATCGACAACAGATCACTAGGGTTGATGTTAGTCGCTTCAATTTGTACGCGAACTTTATCTTTGTCTAGTACCCCTAAAGCGACATGTTCTAACTTGAGAGATTCTTTTGGCTGACCGAAACGGAACTGGCTAATTCGGGTATTTTGCTTAGTGTCAGTCATAGTTTGGGCACCTTTATGGATTATGAGTACTGCATTGATTTTAAGTGTAGCGTGTTCATAAACAACCTTGGGTCGCTAATATTGCTTAACATAGCTGGCGTCGGTAAACAGTCGTCATCAACGTAGTCGACATAGTCTGCCGCCGAATCGAAGATCAAAATATCCAAAGCCAAACGATCCAAGCCATATCGGCCTCGGTGGATCATATCCGCTGAAAACACCAATAAGTCACCTGCGGCTAACGGTATCTGCTTACCACCAGAGATGTCATCGCTGCTCACTTTGCCGTTTTCTTCTTGGCGAACATTGTACTCTTCTTCGTTATCCCAACGTTTGTGCGTGCCGGGGATAAGTTCCATGCCGGGCTCATCAAAAAGGGGCACTCGCAGATGCAATACTTGGGTTTCCATGATGACTTTCATCTGGTCATCAATGTCGTAGTCGTATTGACAGTCACGATGCCAGAAGTCTTTTTGCTGCGGGTTTACTGGGTTGAAAAACAGCTGTGTATTCATGAATGCCGGCTTGTTCGGAATCACCGCATCAACCACATCCATCACTTGTTTCGAGCTGATGAAGTCGAAAAGCACGCTTCTATCGTCGGCAGGCAAATACTCGCTTCCCGTAATTAAAGACGAGTTAAATGCTTCTTCTTTATAGAATTCTTCGTTGTCTGCTTTCCATGATTCATGAAATTTCAGCACGACTTTTCTAAGCGATGCAATTTGAGCTTCATTGAAATAATTTCTGATAACAAAGTAACCATGTTCGTCGTAACGGTCACTTAATTGTTGGCTGTTTTCTACCACTGACTACCTTCGTTCATTCTTTGCTGTATAATAACTAAGGTCAACAGCCCCTAGAGATTTCTTGGGCGCATAATGCCAGACAGTTGTCGTTCAACCAAGTAACGAGTGAAGAAGCCTGTAGATTCGGTGATGCTATGAAGCAATATTGAGGGCGAGTGTTACATGCCTATCCACATCATGGACTCATGCGATAAAAATCTCCGCATATGTGATCTACCCCCTTTTTTTATAAAATAAAAAGATTCACATGGTGAATGTTTTTGTGGTTTGCATGATTATTGACCATGTTGAAATTTGGTTGCGTATGGAAGATAGAAAATCATGGATGGTTTTTCGCTGGATATGAGAACACTTAATTTTATTATTATTTTGTTCTCTTTCATTTACTGTATTGGCTTGTTGTTATTTCAATTCACTCAACAGTCCATTAAAGGGCTTTCAATCTTTTCCATTTCAATATTTGTTATCGGAACTGGGCCGTTGATGTTGAGCCTAAGAGGGGAGTTCCCTGATTGGGTCACCGTTATTGGTGCCAATATGGTCATTGCGCTTGGTTTTCATCTCGCCTTGTATAGCTTATGTCTGTTTCGAGAATACTCTCTCAAATGCACCTACCTCAGTAGTCTAATGATGTTGGCTCTTTTGCCATGTTTTATTTACTTCACGTTCTATGAGCCTTCCATAAAGGCTCGAATTATCCTCATTAGTTTATATCTGGCTTTTGTGACTCTTTGCACTGCCTTTGCGGTATTAAAGGGCCGGCGTGATGACTTGACTCTAGGTATTCGGATGATGGCCTTGTCATTTACGATATATGGCGGGTTTATGGTTTTTCGAGTTGTGGTGACGCTATTTTCAACTGAGCTCCAGGATTTCATGGCGGCCACTCTCATTCATCAACTTGCCTTTTTAGTGAGCATCGTTCTTATTGTGTCGATGAGCTTTACAATGCTTTGGCTGATTAACGCAAGGTTGCTTAGTTCTATTCACGAGCTGTCCTACAGCGATCCTCTAACGGTACTGGGAAACCGCAGAGCATTAGATGAGATGGTTCCAGTTATCATGAAGCAGGCGGAAACTGCACCTGTTAGTGCCATTATGATGGATATTGATAATTTTAAGTCGATCAATGACCAACACGGACACATTGTAGGTGACCTCGTGATCAAGTCTTTTGCTGAAATGGTTCAAAGTGCGATAAAAACATCGCCTAAAGCCAGTGCGTTTCGTTTTGGCGGAGACGAGATAATGATTTTATTGCCTAATGTCGATTTCCAACAAGCTCAGGTTATTGCCTGCAAGTTACGATTGTCTATTTCAGAGGTATCAGCAGTACAAGAACATGAGATGTTTCTGACATCGAGTTTTGGTGTTGCTCAGCTTCACCCGCATGAGAGTTGGAATGGGTTTATTAGCCGAGCCGACAAAGCGTTATATCAAGCGAAAACAAACGGTCGCAATATGACTTCAATTTGTCCTAGTCATATTAACGAGCTCGTCACTGCCACATAACCAATACTGCTGCGATAGAAAGCAAGATGAGCGCAAGAATGTCTTTGCGCGCGATGCTTTGCCCTAACCAGAAATAGGATATCAACACCATGAAGATCACTTCGACTTGCCCGAGTGTCTTTACGTACGGCACGGCTTGAAGCGACATCGCGCTAAACCAACCCAGAGAACCGATAACACTCGCTAAGCTTGTCATGATGACTAGTTTCGACTTCTTGAATATCAGGCGCAGCGTGTCGCGTTCTCTGAAAAAGAGATACGTACAGATAATCACTGTCTGAAGGGAAATGACGAGGAACAGCACCCAAGCAGCGCTATGAGGGAAGGGCAACCCTATGCTCAAACTTGCTTCCCGTACCCAAAGAGACGTTAAAGCAAAGGCGGTGCTACACGCCATACCTAATAAGAACACTTTCGGGGACAAGCTTCGCCAGCCAGAAGCGCTACTCATGATTAGCACGCCTAAAGTACCAATAAGTACGCCGACCCAACCTGTTAGTGTCAAAGCAGTACCAAAAAACAATACGGATAGCACAGCAGATACGGGGGCTTCACACTTGGCTAAGCCTGCGCCTATCGCATAGTTTTCGAGCTTGAAGAGCATCACCATTAAGCCGGTCGCGAGGATCTGCATGATGGCGGCAGCAACAATATAGAAAACAAACTCACCCGAAAAATCCGGTGCGGATACGGGCTGCCATTGATAGAGGGCGCAGAGGTAAATAAGGGCGATAGGGCTAGCCCAAATAAATCGCGCTAACGTTACGCCAGCCACGCTCATGGTGCCACTTAATTTACTTTGAAAGGCATTGCGCCAAGATTGGCTAAAGGCGGCAAGGAGAGTAAAGGCTATCCAACTAAAAGACATGACGCGTCCATGTGTTATGTAATTTGGTGGTGATACTAACAAAAAATCACTTGATAAGAAGTGTCATTATCTGTTTATAGCCACAGGCTCACCTTTATTCTCTATTCGGCAGTAGAGATATCTTCAACAGTTCGATGCTTTCTTCAGAAGATCGGCTGTTTCTTGTTTTTGAAATAGAACAGCGCGCTGATCGAAATGAACAGTAAGGTGAAGTAATAGAAAAACGAAGACAGTGAGGCCAAGAAGGCAAGGTTCTGTTCTATTTCTTGTTCGGTGAAGCCCTGAGACACCAACTTATAGTAGTAAGCGTACAAGATCCCGATCAGCCCGTATCCGAGGTTAAACATTAAACCTTTGAAACTAAGAACGGTGGCTCGGTTGTGCGATTCGGTCTTTTTATTCAGGTGGTAGCTGATGAAAATGTTCATCGTCATGATGATAAAGATTAACACCAACGCCGGAATGACCCCGTAAATCGACCAACCTAAACTGATCCAGTAATAAGTCGCCATGCTTGCTAAACCCATGACCACAATGAAGGTTTTAGGCTCAATACTCTCTGCTAATCTTCGGCTTTGTCCTGCCAATATAATCTTAAGCAAACTTATACCCGCACCAATAAAACCAAAGTAGATAATTGGAATATCAATCGCCAGATAGTATTGGCTGTTCATGGTTAGGAACATGCGTGAGGTGTGTTCGAATAGGCTGTAGTAGAGCAAGATGAACAGCACGTAAGGTGTAGCGAATACCCATTTACCCGCATCGATCGTCAATTTAAGACTTGAGATGGTGGTTGCCAATTTGGTTTGGTCGCTTGGCATCACCTTTTTCTCTTCGCGCATATTAATCGCGGCATAGATGGCGATCATCGCTACAAATAGGGTGGCGAACACAGGAATACGCATCAGGTCTTTAGTGCTTTCTGGTTCGGCTAGTCCAAGGAAATGAAAGATGTTCGTCATAAAGTTCACGTCGTACATCGCCGCACCAATCAGCGTGACAAAGATACCGACCGTTGAGGCGACACGAAGCTGGATTTGCAGCACTCGCGGCCACAACTCTTCATTACCTTGTTCTTTTAAGGTGTCGTAAGCCAATGCCTCGTCGGCGCCGCTGGCCAGTGCCATCGCTAAGCCACTGAGAATCCGGTTAATCAGAAAGACTATGAACACCAAGTCGGGGTTTCCGGTTGGCACTAAGGCGATCATTGCGATCTCAACAAACATCACAATCGAAGACAGCACCACCAGTTTCTTGCGGCCTAAGGTATCGGCGAATGCACCCGACGGTACTTCAGCAAGCACAATGGTGGCTGCCCACACTACGTTGAGCATCGCGAATTGAGAAAGAGTTAGCCCGTAATCTAAATAAAGTAGGGTGAATATAGGGTAGTAAAAACGCGCAAAGTAGCTGCTTCGAAACATTAAGAAGTAGCGGACATTGGGAATTTTAAGGATCTCTTTGAGCGTCATGATAATTTCAGTAATTTAGATAACACATTATTATGTATAACCCTTTTACTCTTTTAAATCATGAATTGTTGTCAAATCCCTACAATATCTGGTTTGGGTGATCTTCGAGAGCATGGTTCATGGTGGGTTATAGGCTTGATGGTCTGCGTATGATTGGTGGAAGGGGGGGAGGAGTTTATCTGAGCTATATGTCGTTCTATTTACGCACAACATGACTTGTCGATGATTCTTGGGCTATTAATTGAAGGGGACAACTCGCAATAAAAAAGGCAGCAATAACTGCCGCCTTTATCATTATTTTATTGGGTAATCATTAAACCCTAATTGCTTGGATATATTTCTACCTGCGTTGTGCAGTAACGCCACATAGTGAGCTTTTTTCTCTTCATCAAATCGAATGGTAGGAAATGAAATTGAGACGCCAGCAATTACGGTACCAAAACGGTCGTAAACTGGAGCTGCGATACAACGTAAGCCTGGCTCTTGTTCTTCATTATCTTCGCCAAAGTGCTGTAGCTTAACCGCTTTAAGTTCGTCGATAAGTTGGTCGACGTTTTCAAGGGTATTTTTTGTGCTTTTCACAAACTCGGCGTCTGCCAACTGAGTGCGAACGAATTCTTCGTCACGTTCTGCCAATAAAACCTTACCAATCGCAGTCGTATGCAGAGGATTTCTTCGACCAACGCGCGAGTGCATGCGCAGCGCGAAGCTAGAATCGATCTTGTGTATGTAGATGATAGAGCCATGGTCCAACGCACCTAAGTGAATGGTTTCATTAGTCTCTTCTGAAATCACACGCATCTCTTTCTCTGCAATTGTGATCATATCAACCCACTCGAGTGATTTTGAACCAAGTTCGAACATCTTTAATGTGAGTGAGTATCGGTCAGCTTCGCCTTGTTGAGATACATAGCCAAGCATTTTCATTGTTTGTAGAAAGCGATAGGTAGTGGCTTTAGACATCATTAGACGTTGTGAAAGGTCTGATACGCCTATTTCCTTCTGTTCCCCCAGAGATTCAAGAATATTAAAAACTTTTAATACCGATGAAACGGCTTCTGGTTGGGTGGACTTCTCCATTTTTCTTCCTTTAGGCTATCTAATATCAAGACAAAATACCACTTTTCGTAATTTCTAAAAAGCCTTTTCAAAAAAATAAAAAACGAGAACGATCAACTTCAAAGTTTTAACTTAATCAGAAATTATTTTTGAAATGTCGTTTCAAAAATAATTGTCAGCAACGAATTTATGTTTTATTGTATGACTAAATCGAGTGGGCGACATTACAGAAATGCCACAACACTAAACGTAATTGAGGAAGCGAACATGATGTTAGAGTCATTCAATCTGGAAGGTAAAGTAGCGATAGTGACGGGTTGTGATACCGGTCTTGGTCAAGGTATGGCAATTGGTTTAGCTGAAGCTGGATGTAAAGTGGTTGGCGTAAATCGTGTTGAGCCAACAGATACCATCGAAAAAATGAATGCAGCGGGTCATACGTTTTTAGACGTACGTGCTGACCTTCTAAAGCAGGAAGATATTCCTGGAATTATAGATAAAGCGCTGACTGAGTTTGGTCACATCGACATCCTTGTTAATAATGCCGGCATTATTCGCCGAGAAGACGCGATTGAGTTTTCTGAGCAAAACTGGGATGACGTAATGAACATCAATACTAAGACCGTTTTCTTTATGTCTCAGTCTGTTGCGAAGCAGTTTAAAGCGCAAGGCACTGGCGGCAAGATCATTAATATCGCATCAATGCTCTCTTTCCAAGGTGGTATTCGTGTTCCTTCGTATACTGCGTCTAAGAGTGCTGTAATGGGTATCACCCGTGCGATGGCGAACGAATGGGCGAGCGATAACATTAATGTTAATGCGATTGCACCTGGATATATGGCAACCAACAATACTCAAGCACTGCGTGAAGATGCTGATCGTAACCAAGCTATTCTTGAGCGCATTCCTGCTGATCGCTGGGGTACACCAAAAGATGTCGCTGGCCCATGTGTGTTCTTAGCATCACCTGCATCGGATTACATTAATGGCTATACCATTGCTGTTGATGGTGGATGGTTAGCACGATAACGATTTTTGTAATATAAGATGGTTAACGAGATCGTTGCACAAGCTGTAGGGCTAGTAAGTTTCCTTCTGGGCCTTTCGACCTTTTACCAGAAGGACGACAAAAAGCTCAAAGTGGTTATGTTGATGTTGAACGTTAACCATCTTATTCACTTTTTATTATTGGGTTCCATTACATCGGCAATCGGTGCTTTGATTTCAGCACTCAGAACTGGCACCGCGATGTATACCAAATCGCTGTGGGCTGCAGGGTTATTTATTGCCCTCGCGGTTGGCAGCGGAATCGGTTTTGCTCAGCATTGGTATCAACTTCTGCCTTTAGCGGGAACGATTATTGGAACGTACTCAATATTTAGATTGAATGGTATTGCACTAAGAGTCGGCTTTTTATTGGGAGCTGCATGCTGGCTAACTAATAATCTAATTATTGGTTCAATTGGTGGCTCGCTGATGGAAATATCAGTGATAGGGATTAACCTCGTTACTATTTTTCGTCTATACCAAGATAACGCCAAGTGCAAAATTACGCCGCAACAACAGGAATAAAAACGACATGTTTGTGTATAACGAAGACGTGAAAATGGAAGATCTTGGCGCGGGAGTTTCTCGCAAGGTGCTTGCTCATAGCGAGAACGTGATGGCTGTAGAAGTTCATTTCGAAACAGGCGCTGTTGGTGCGTTGCATACCCATCCTCATGAGCAGCTCACATACGTATTGTCGGGAGCCTTTGAGTTCACTATTGGCGATGTAACGAAAGTGGTACGCGCAGGCGACACTATGTACAAAGAGCCGGGTATCGAACATGGCTGTGTTTGCCTAGAAGCCGGCGTATTAATTGATAACTTTACGCCAATGCGTAAAGACTTTGTTTAAGCTCTAAATTTTTTAGAACGAACATTTGAGCACTAATTTTTAAATTTGCAGTAATGCTGCGGGAGAAAGTAAATGAAAATCGCACTAATGATGGAAAACAGTCAAGCAGGCAAAAATGCAATGGTATCAGCTGAACTAGAGTCAGTTGCTGGTGGTTTTGGTCACGATGTTTTCAACCTAGGAATGACAGACGAGAACGATCACCACTTAACGTATATTCATCTAGGTATTATGGCGAGCATTCTGATTAACTCAAAGGCGGTTGACTTTGTTGTGACAGGGTGTGGCACTGGCCAAGGTGCTTTGATGTCGCTGAACTTACATCCAGGCGTGGTTTGTGGTTACTGTTTAGAGCCTTCTGATGCGTTCTTGTTTAACCAAATCAACAACGGCAACGCTATCGCGCTCGCTTTTGCGAAAGGTTTTGGTTGGGCTGGTGAACTAAACGTTCGTTACATCTTTGAAAAAGCGTTTACAGGTGAGCGTGGTCAAGGTTACCCGTTAGAGCGAGCAGAGCCACAACAACGCAATGCCGCACTTCTTAATGAGGTAAAAGCAGCGGTAGTGAAGGATAACTTTATTGATTCACTGCGCGCTATCGATCAAGATCTAGTGAAGACTGCTGTGGGTAGCCCTCGTTTCCAACAGTGTTTCTTTGATAACTGCCAAAACCAAGAAATTGCTGATTATGTTCGTTCGCTTTTGGACTAATTCTAACGCTTGATTTCAGAGAGCCAGCCAAACGAGGCTGGCTTTTTTATATCAGATGTTTGGATAATTAGTGGCTGATATTCAGTCCATACCAAAGCGATAGGCGCCTGAGTCATGGCTTGGTATACCTCCTAGGTTCGTAATTTGGTCGCTATATCCCTAGGTTACTTGATCTATTTTTGCTCCTTCTCGCCACGATGTATCCAAATATCCATCAATGATCTTTTCAACCTAAAAAGCGCCGATCTCAATAATCCAACCTCGATCTCATTTGTATGACTTTTGCATTATTTGGATCACAAAAATCACAGATTACCCTTAAATAAAATGTCGTTAATGTAATACTGAAACAGTATTTTAAAAATTAAATCATTTAAACGGAACAATAATGAAAAGGGGTTCGTAATGAATATCGACATGCTCGTTGTTGGTGTCTACTTTATCTTTATGATAGCGATTGGCGTCATCTTCAAACGTTTTGCAGGCAGCTCTACCAGTGATTACTTTCGTGGAGGAGGCAAGATGTTGTGGTGGATGGTTGGCTCTACCGCATTCATGACGCAGTTTAGTGCTTGGACATTTACTGGCGCTGCGGGTAAAGCTTTTACCGATGGGTTCCCAATCATGGTTATTTTCATGGCGAACGCATTTGGTTTTCTACTTTCGTGGTTGTTCTTTTCATACCGCTTTCGACAAATGCGTGTTGTTACACCTATTGAAGGGGTGCGTCGTCGCTTCGGTGCAACGAATGAACAAGTGTTTACGTGGGCGACAATGCCGACAAGTGTGGTTTACACCGGTATTTGGCTAAATGGTCTCGCACTCTTCGTTAGTGCTGTGTTTAAAGTGGATATCGAAACCACGATCGTTGTGACTGGCTTGATTGTTCTCTTCATTTCAGTACTGGGCGGAGCATGGGGAGTGGTTGCTTCAGACTTTGTACAAATGGTTGTGATCATGGCGGTGACGGTGGTTTGTGCTGTGGCTGCATTGGCAAAAATTGGTGGTCCAGCGAATCTTATCGAGCAGTTCCCTGCCGATAGTGTCATGGGCTCTGATATGAACTATCCATTGCTGTTCGTAGCTTGGTTTATCTTTATGTTCGTTAAGCAGTTGCAAAACATCAACAACATGCAAGATTCATATCGTTTCTTAACGGCGAAAGATTCTGTTAACGCACGTAAAGCGGCACTCCTTGCGTTTGTATTGATGCTGGTTGGGCCTGCAATTTGGTTCTTACCACCTTGGGTAACGGCAATTATCTATCCTGAAGCGGCAACTGTGCACGCGGCTGAACTTGGTAGTAAAGCAGCTGATGCAGTCTACTTAGTGTTTGTCGAAAACGTCATGCCGGTTGGTATGGTGGGATTGCTTATGTCGGCTGTATTTGCAGCAACAATGTCTTCAATGGATTCCGGTCTAAACCGAAATTCAGGTGTGTTCGTGCGTAACTTTTACTCGCCAATCATAGACAAAAACGCGGATGACAAGAAGCTGATGCGAGTGAGTCAATTCATGACTATGGTCTTCGGCATATTGATCATCATGGTGGCTCTGTTCATTAACTCTCTTCGTGGCCTGAGCCTTTTCGACGCAATGATGTACGTAAGTACGCTGTTACAGATGCCGATTCTAGTGCCGTTATTCTTCGGTATGTTTATTAAGAAAACGCCCGACTGGGCAGCCTGGGCGACATTGGCTGTGGGCATGTTGGTGTCTTACATCGTGAGTTTTGTGCTTACAGCAGACGTCGTTGCCAATCTATTAAACCTCGAGGTTCCGTTCACAGGACGTGAAGCGAGTGACCTAAAAGTTCTGCTTGGGGTTATTGGTCACCTTGTGATCACGGGTGGTTTCTTCTGTCTAACAACTAAGTTCTACAAAGAGCCAGTGGGCGAACGAAACACAGAACTTAAAGAGTTTTGGAGTGATGTTGCGACTCCTGTTATCGAAGAGGAAGGACAAGATGAAATGGATCGCCAACAACGCGACATGCTAGGCAAACTCATTCTGGTTTTCGGTGCACTTGTAACGGCGATGGTACTAATCCCGAATCCGTTCTGGGGTCGCATGGCCTTTATCTTCTGTGGCGCAGTGATTGTTACTGTGGGTTCTCTGTTATTGAAGAGTGCGAGGAAAACGCCTCGGTTAGAAGTATCTACATCCAAGTAATCGGCAATAACTAGTCATGTAAAAGTAACAAGGGTATAGGCCAGAGGGGGGCGCTCTCTGGCTTATATGAACCACCTCGCAGAGGGGCTTTAGGAAACAATTTCATGATTGAATTTTTCCCTAAAGTTTATCAATACAGTTTTCTACAAGAGTTTGAATTATGTCTTCATACATACACAAAGATTTTCTATTGCAGGGGGATACTGCCAAGCGTTTATATCACGATTACGCGGCAGGGCTTCCCATTATTGATTATCACAACCACTTAGATGCCAAAGAGGTTTATGACAACCATCAATACGACAATATTGCTCAAGCTTGGTTGAGTTGCGATCACTACTTGTGGCGTGCATTACGAAGTAACGGAGTCGATGAGCATTACATCACAGGTGATGCGAGTGATTATGAAAAGTTTCAAAAGTGGTGTGAGACCATGCCGTATCTGATCGGCAATCCGCTGTATCACTGGTGTCACTTGGAGCTTAAGAAATACTTCGGTCTCGATTTACTGCTCAACTCAGAGAATTGCGAGGTTATTTGGCAACACTGTAATCAAAAACTCAGCCAAGAGTCTCACCGATTCCAAAGTCTGCTTAAAGAGAGTCGAGTCGATACCTTGTGCACCACTGATGATCCACTTAGCGATCTGAGCTATCACGATAAACTGAATCGTTCAGGATTTTCTGTACAAGTCTTGCCGACATTTCGTGCTGACAGTCTGATTGAAATAGAGAATCAAAGTAGTTTTCAAAATACACTCAATTCACTGGCGTTCATCACTGACATTAATGTCGTCGATTTCGCAAGCTATGCTCAAGCAATCACGTCTCGTGTGGACTTTTTTGCACAACACAACTGTCGATTATCTGACTTAGGGTTAAAAGTTGTGGAGTTTTCACATTATTACTCTGAAGTGCTTGATAAAGCGATAGCAAAGGTTAACCGTGGTGAGGCGCTGGATAGTGAAGAAATTTCGCAGTTTAAGACAGCCGTTTTTGAAGTGCTTGGTAAGGCTTATCACAAGCACGGTTGGTCGATGCAAATTCATATTGGAGTGTTAACTAATGTGAATAGGCGCCGCTTTGATAAGCTAGGTGGCGGTATGGGGTTCAGTGTTATCAGTGACAACCCAATTGCAGAAAACCTTAGTCATTTATTGAGTTTGTTAGATCAAGACCGCCAACTCCCTCAGACCATCGTATATAGCCTTAACCCGAAAGATAGCCCAGTGCTTGGGTCAATCATAGGCGCTTTTCAAGACAGTGATGCGCAGCCAGGTAAAGTGCAGCTTGGTTCTGCGTGGTGGTTTAACGATCATAAGGCGGGTATGGAAAAACAACTTCAAGATCTAGCAAATTTAGGTGCTCTAGGACGTTTTGTCGGAATGTTAACCGACTCTCGCAGCGTGTTGTCACTCTCTCGTCATGACTATTTTCGTCGCATTCTATGTAACTTACTTGGTAAGTGGGTCGATGACGGGGAGCTACCGAATGATGAGCCTTTGCTTAAACAGAGTGTCGAGAACATCTGTTATCAAAACGCCAAACAATACTTCAATTTTCATTCATCTAAAGATTTAGTATAGGTATCCATTATGCTGCAGTTTACCTCTCAGGAAATGGCGGTCATTCGTCAAAATACCAGCCAAGAGATCATCGAACAAATTATTCAAGATAATCAGGTTGTGCTTACTTCAGACACTCTTGTTCCACCTGATGCCCGCGCAACATGGAATTTATACTATTTTTGCCCCACGCATGGGGTTCGCTTAAGTTGGGATAGAGACCGACCCACTGAACATGTGTGCCCTGTTGATGGGGAAGTGCTTACTGGGGAACCTTATGACGGTGCATGGTGGCGTTGGCTTAATGGGCTCAATTCGAAAGCGTGTAATGACCTAGGCTTGCTTTGGCACATTACTCAAGACCGCAAATACTTTGAAAAAGTTCGTGAGATCTTATTGGGTTATGCAGAATACTACCCGAATTACGAAGAACATGGCGGTATTCCATATAACGGTCCAGGAAAAGCAAATGCACAGACTCTCTGTGAAGCGAATTGCAATATTGATTTTGCCCGAGGCTATGATTTCGTTAAAGAGCAGTTGAATACCGAAGAGCAATTGTTTATTGAACAGCGCTTGTTACGCGAAGGCGCTGAGTTCCTGATGCAACATCGAGCAAATCAATTGCATAACCATGAAATGAAGATTTCTGCGACTATTGGCGTGATAGGCTTGATACTTGGTGACCGAAAATTCATCGACTTTGCGGTGAGCACTCCTTATGGCTTGAAGTATCAGTTAGAGCATGGTGTAAAGGGGGAGGGCTTATGGTTTGAAGGTTCTATCCATTATCATTACTACGCTTTACAAGCACTTCTGAATTTCGAAAAAATGGCATGTAAAACAGAGTACTCACTACAAGCGGCGCCAAACTTCCATACCATGTTGGCGTTCCCGCTCAAGCTACTCATCAATACGGGTGACTTTCCACGTCTGAACGATTGTATTGCGGGTCAAGAGAAGTTAACTCATAGCCACTTGTTCGAATTCGGGTATCGCGAGTTCCGAGACCCTTTATTTGCATCGGCGTTGCAGAGCATCTATCAGGATAAGCCACGCAACAATATCGACGCACTGTTGTACGGTGTTGATGCATTACCTGTGGCAGAGCCGCTCATGTGCCAGTCTATTCATGCAGAACAATCAGGCGTCACGATCATGCACGATCGAGAGCACGATAACATGCTATTAATTAAGCACTCTCCGTATGGTGGTGAGCATGATCACTATGATCGACTAGGGGTGATCATTACTCGAAATGGTAAAGAAATTTTGCCTGACTTGGGAACAACAGGGTACGGTGCTGAACTGCATTATGGGTATTATAAAAATACGGTGACGCACAACACCTTGGCGGTGAATCAGAAGAATCAACCGCCAGCCAACCCTCAAGTGAATACATTTGTAAAAGAACAGTCCTACACATGGTTAGACACACAAACAGATTGGTGTGGTGAGTTACCGACGGTCGATAGCCATACTATTGTTCAGTGGGATTTAGCCGCGTACAAAGACGTTGTGTTTCGTCGTCAAATTCTGTGGTTAGGGGATGTGGCGATTGAATTCAATACTGCGGAAAACCCTCACCACCAACAACTAGATTTGGTCTGGCATGTCAGAGGACAACACAGCGCTTTGACGGAGGCACAAGGTTGCGACAATCCACTAGATGGGCCTTTAGCAAGAATGACGAGCTGCCATGACATGCCTCTTAAAGTGTCCATTGATTTGCGTTATTCGATTGATGGACAAACTGAATTTAATCAGCAGCTGATAACAGATAGTTCAGCAACTCTGTTGTTGGGGTATGCGCCAGACAACCCTGCAACCAGTGATTTAGCTTACACGATTTTACGTAGCCAAGAAGCGGTTCTTAAAGTTGCCACGGTACATAACTTGACGCAAAACGATGAGGTTCGAGTTTCTGATATCGAGTGGCGATCGGACGTTATCAATCTAAGCTTGGTAAGAAATGGAGTGGCACTATCTATTTCAATTAACCAAGAAACGGGTGTGACTTTGTTCGTCTGAGCGAACAACAATATTAATGAAATATAACTCGCTGAATTTCACGAGTTCACCCCCATAATAAAAATCCCCTCAAGAACCTTTCTTGAAGGGATTTTTTATCAGTCGTTGATTAACTTGTTAGCCATTAGCCATTAGCCATTAGCCATTAGCCATTAGCCATCTACTCTTCATCTTCGGTTTCTTTGGAAGCATTCGAGGCACAGCCTTTCTCTAGCCAGTTATCGAGCACGCGTTGCAGCGCGTTCAAAGAGGTTGGTTTATCTAGGCGACCATCCATCAACTTGCTGATCATATCTAACTCGTGCTGTCCTGATTCGCCAGACAAAGCAATGATTGGTGTTTGAGGTGAGCGTGCCTTGATGATTTGGCTTGCGTCAAAACCATTCATTATCGGCATTTGTACGTCCATTAAGATCAAATCGACCTTGTGTGTTTTGAACAGCTCGACGGCATTCTCGCCGTTTTTAGCTTGTAAGCTATTTACGCCAAGTCGACTCAGGTACATCTGAACAAGCGTGCGTTGCACTTCTTTATCATCGACGATAAGCACGGTTGGAGCCAAATGGTTCTCTGGGGTTAGCGTACTTGTTGGCTCTGAACTTTGCGTTTCTGCTTGGTTATCTGGCTTAGCTTCAGCGTTGGTTTTGTTTTCAGTTGCGGTTTGATTACCTTTCCAATCATCGAAGTAAGGCGTACGAAGTGCGTCTGCTTTGGGGGCATTGGGTACCACCGGGAAGTACAGGTGGAACTCAGTAAACTCCCCAAGTTTAGAGTGGCACTCAACTCGGCCGCCAAATGAACGCATCACTCGTTGGCAATAACCGAGCCCTAGGCCGCTACCACCGCTTTTTTGGTAAGAGAAGAAATCATCAAAAATTTTATGTGTAATGGCTTCGTCAATGCCGGGGCCGGTATCTCGGAATATTAGAACGTTCTCGTACGGTCCGGTGTTGGTGCTGATCTCAATTTGGCTTTCTGGATAAGAATCAAAGTAATAGATTGCATTACGTATCAGGTTGAAAATGACGAAGTTGAATAAGGTTTCATTCAGCTTTGCCACAAAATCAGCATGTTGTGGTAAACGAATTCGCTCAATGATCTTCTCGTTCTCAAAGCCATAATGGCTGACGGCTTGATCCACGGCCTTGTGGATAGAGGTCATGGTGATTGGTCCATGCTCGGGTGAGCTATCACTGACTTCTCGCAAGATGATATCAATCAGCTGTCGACCACGTTGAATCGCAGCTTGGCCGTTCTCAATATCAAGTAAGATCTGTTTCGCTGGAGCTTGATTATCAATGTGCTGTTTTAATAGTTCAAATTGCAATTGCACTTGAGCCAGTGGGTTACGCATTTCATGAGCGATTGAGTTAGCAAGGGCACGGCTTTGGCGGATGCGTCTATCGGCTTCGATAGTGCTTTGTACTCGAGTTAACAAGGTTTGCAGGGCAGAGATCTCTTCGTTAGAGAACATCTGATCGTTGCTCTTGTGTGACGATACTAACAAGTGCGTGACCGATTTCCCCTGACCAAACAGAGGCATCACCAAAGCGGTATCGTTGGAGCTCATCTTGTCATACAGGGCTTTGATTGAGCGCTTGGCTGGTGCGGTGTAATCAAGCTCCTGAGACAACTCATCGAACACTAAAACGGACTTGTTAGTAGACAGATAATCTTCGTAGAAGGTTTCGTTATAGTTGCTGTTAACTAGACGTAGCTTATCTTCTGGAATTTGCAGTAGGCTACCCAAACGACGCATTGCATCATCAATTGATAGCTTGAAATCCTCTTCTAGCGCGAGGATCTGTTGTACTGGCGTTTTCTTGTTTCCGTAGACAAAGAACGAGGCGTAGTGGCTTACGCGCTTGTAGAGAACATGCCACGTGATGCCGATAATCGCGCAGATTGGGATAGCAACAAGCCATTGACTGTCGTCTGTCAGCGGGATAAATATCGCGCCAAAAGGGATCACCAAAATAGCACAAACCAACATCGCATTTAGGCTCATGTACGCCAGGTATTTCACGCTGTAGAAGCGCGAGGTCAGCAGGGCATAGCCAACGAACAACATTTCACTTATCGACAAAGCTGGTGGCAGCCAAGTGAGCGAGAAATCACGCAAGAAGTAGGTCATGCCTAGGTGGATCGTCGCAGTAGACAGCATGAAGACTAAAATGCCGGCGATCATATAGTTGGTTTTGGCTAAAGTTAGCTTGCTGCTGTTGGCGCGCATGGCCACCAGGTTGAGTAGTGTTAGCACTACAAAGCTAATCATCCCAATAAAGAAGTACGGCGTATGCGGGCCAAACTCAATCACGAACTGGCTTGGGCCTGCAATGGTGACGTGTTCAACGGTTAACCCCGGACTTAAATTGATAAAGAAGGAGTAGACGGTCAGGGTGACGAAAATGGCTTGCTGCCACACATGAACCTTACCATTACGTTGTTCAGCGGCGAGTTTGCACGAGAAGTAATAGGCAAAGGCAAACGCAAAGAACGAGGCGAGGTTGGCAAACTTTGCGGCGAACACGGCGGCCGAGGCCCCAAGTTCCGGTAATAAGTCGGTATGGAAATAAGCGTTACTGCTGATCCACGCAACAATGCAGATCGAATACGCGATGTAAGGGGCATGGTGTGTCCCTGCGATCACTTCGTTCTTCTGTTTCAGGCGATAGCAGTAATAGAACAACCACATGACAACCACAGCCACGGTTGCAAGCAGTGTGATTGCTTTTGCATAGATGATCGCCTCTAGGCCGAAATCAAACATGTTCATCCTTTTTCACCGAGCTAGTTTTTCCTGCCGAGCGCGACTTTTCTAATGACTTTCTGCTTTCTCGCACTGCGCGTTTGTAGCTTCGAAAATCGACATTATTGAACGCTTTTACCATCATCTCAAAATTCCAGAATCCACGATAAATTGTCGTGCCATCGTCATTTAATTCGCAATATCCAGAATGGAAGTATGCATTGGAATCAATGGTTTGATAAAACTGAAGCATGAAAGGTTGCTCGATAATAGTGAAGCCAATCTTATAGCCTATTTGGTGTAACACACTCATCAGCTCTTTTTGAGAAAGGTAGAGGAAATAGAGCTTTTGTTGGGTATTGCCACTGACTGTCAGACGTAACACCTCACACAGGGCATCTTTGTCGGACAATTGTAACTGGAATTGTTGGTCAAATTCTGGGAGAGAGTAACATTTTGACAGTGTAGGCGGTGTGAAAAGTTGTAACCCTGCGAGTTCATCGTAGCCGTAATTGGGTAAACAGTATTGCCATTGCTCATTGCTGAACGGCGGTGCGTAACTTAGCCAAGTGTCATTCTTAGACCAGTCTTGAATCAGCGCAGAGGAAACCAGTGTTGGAAAGGCTTCATCGACTGGATGCTTGAGCAGAATAAAATGCTTACCTGCCTGAGAAAGGTGTAATAAAGGCAGCATCTCAAACCATTTCTCGCCCTTGATGAACACCTCGAGATTGCTTAAAGCAATGGCATCGCTGATTGGCATTCCTTGTGGGTGACTCGGTGTTTGTACCAAAAGTGGCTCATGTTCTATCTGTTCGATGATCGCACCGTAATAAGCACTGTCATTGATAGGGAGGTCGACATGAGAAATGGAGCTTGGATTTAATGGAGATTTTGCTTTGATCGCAGCAATTTCACACTCACACCAGAAATCTAGCCAATGCATATAGCACTGCCCTACAGCCTGCTCTAGAAGAGCAATCTCTGCAGATAGTGTATTTGGATAGCGCAGAATCAGATCGCGGTAGTCCATCACCTCAAACAATACAGAGTAGCTTTTGTTTTGATGCTCTGGGAAAAGCAATTCTAATTGGCTTCTACGATATTCAGTCACGCTTTGAAAAAGCTCAGTGCGCTCATGTGGCTGATAAGTGCTGATGACGAGCTCTATCAGCGCTCGCTGTTTTATTTCGATAGACAGACTGCTAGCCAACAGTGAGCCTAAAGACGACGTTAATTTCATGTTTAACCTAGCCTAGGTTTATATAATTATTTTTATTTGATCTGCACTATCTATAGGACACTGATTTTAGGTATGTGTTTGAAGTTACGTTACTTTGAGAGAGCTAATCGTAACTTTACTTGTGTCCATGTTGTGAGAAGTAAGTTGCATAATCGGGTGAGATTTTACTACTTGCACCCACCCTTAACAATAAAGATTTTCCATATTTGAATGAATTCACAGATGAACAAAGTGCATTATTATCAACAACTTGTAGGGTTGGATCACAGTTTTAAAATCAGACATGATTAAGTCGAGCATAAACTTTTGGATTTATAAAATAATTTCAAATATCTATTTTTTGAACCAATATCATAATCCACATCAAGATGAGCTCATCTTATTAATCGTGATAGGAATGTTTTTGGTGTGAAGTATGTAATTAACTGATTAATTATGTCTGTATTATTACTCGCTTATTCTCTCGCTACTCATTTTAATGATTTAAATATCAGGTGGATAAAAGCAGAGCTCCAGTGCTCGGCTTGTTTTCCTGACAATCTCCTGTGTTTATAGAGTAGTTACACCATAATCTCTGATGAAGTGATGACATTCGAGGTTTAAGCTTGCCTGCATATGAAACATTATTGCGAGTAATCCCTCGTAAATGATTGAGGTAGAGAGAATTTATGAAGAACGTACGATTAACATCATTACTTGGAACAGCAACCTTGTTTAGTGTCGTGGCGTTAGCTGGGTGTAGTCAGAAATCAGAGGTACCAACTCAACCGCAAGAGAATGCGAACCCCATCTGCAGCACTAAAAACCTGACGGGTGGTTGGTCGAAAAGTGAGATAACACCAGAAGCCAAGCAAGCTTTAAACGCAGTTCTTAGCCAAATGAACACTTCAGCTGATCTCAAGCAGATCTTGAGTGTTCGAACTCAGGTTGTCGCGGGTTTGAATTACGCTATTGAGTTTGAAATGGATAATGGTGAAGTGTGGAACACCATCGTTTACCGTTCTCTACAAGGTGACATCGAAATGACGCAACCTGCACAGAAAGGTCTTCTGTGCTCATAATCTAGATGTGCCAGTGTCTTGTGAGATAGGCTGATAGCAAATAAAAATGGCTCCGTGTTGGGAGCCATTTTTGTTTTTAAGAAGACTGATTTGTTGAACGTTTTCAGTCGGCCAACTCGGGCTCAGCTAACTCCTGAACACAAGCACGGCTGATGTCTTCATCAATGTAGGCCATACCGAGTTTATTGAGGTAGTCCATGCGATCAGCAGTGCGAAGCTCGATGTCGGGGCCTGCAATGTTATTGGCTTGATAAATTTCAGTGAGGTGAGACATGAATTGCTCGCCCACACTCATCATCAATAGACTCATTGCTCCTACGTCCGGTCTTACTTTGGGACGTTGCTTTTCAGATAAGTTTACCGCTAATACGATAGGCTGTTCTTCACCTTCGAAGCGAACGCCTCGCTCACGAACGGTTTGTTGAGCCCAGTAATATGCCAGTTCTTTGCTCTGGGTGAGAAACACTGGCTCAACCGATTCGGTGTAGTTGTTGCCGATGGTCGCCATAGTTTTTGAAGCTGCTTCGTTGAGCGCTTTGTCTCCAGAACGTTTTAAACCTTGGCCTTGAATAGAAGCCAATAAAGCGGAAGATGTGCCGTGATACCAAGTATCACCCGTCGCGAAACCATTCTCTGATAACAGTGTTTTTGCATCTTGTAGGTGTGTAGGTATTGAAGTCATAGGCACTCTCAAAAAATAAGAATCTTAACAAATAGGAATCTGAACAAATACGTATACAGTTAGCTTAAACAGAAGTTGTTCGGTTAACCGTGGTGTGGAACACAAATCTGAGGCTTTGAGATAAAGCTGGCAGTACAAGCTTTATCTCAAAGCCTTCCCCCGGATCTTACCTAAGTAAGAGAGAAGGACGGGGGAGGCTTTAGCGTTAGCGGTTAATCAAATTGATTAGACGTATTCGCTTCACCCGCTGCTTTTAGTGCATTTTCACCCGCGAAGTATTCTTTGTGATCATCACCGATGTCTGAACCAGACATGTTTTGGTGTTTAACACAAGCGATGCCTTGGCGTATCTCTTTGCGCTGAACATTTGCAACATAGCCCAGCATGCCTTGGTCACCGAAGTATTCTTTTGCAAGGTTGTCAGTAGACAGCGCTGCAGTGTGGTAAGTCGGTAGAGTAATCAAGTGATGGAAGATACCCGCTTCACGAGATGCATCCGCTTGGAATGTGCGAATCTTGTCATCAGCTCGTTTAGACAATTCAGTTTCGTCATATTCAGCACTCATTAGGCTAGCACGGTCGTAAGCTGAAACATCTTTACCTTCTGCTACCATCGCATCGTATGCTTGTTGGCGGAAGTTTAGCGTCCAGTTGAATGATGGAGAGTTGTTGTAAACCAGCTTCGCATTAGGGTGAACTTCACGTACGCCGTCCATCATCTCTTTGATTTGACCGATGTGTGGCTTCTCAGTCTCAATCCATAGTAGGTCAGCACCCGCGTTGATTGCTTCAATACAGTCGAATACACAACGGTCTTCACCAGTACCTTGGCGGAATTGGTATAAGCCTGAAGGTAGACGCTTAGGTCGAACTAGCTTGCCGTCACGGTTAAAGCAAACGTCGCCTTCTGCCATATCTGCAACATCGATCTCTTCAACATCTAGGTATGAGTTGTAGATATCACCTTGGTCGCCCGGCTCTTTCACTACTGCGATTTCTTTTGTTAGGCCAGCACCTTGAGAATCGGTACGAGCAACAATAACGCCGTTGTCGATGCCTAGTTCAAGGAAAGCGTAACGAAGTGCGCGAAGTTTTGCGTGGAAGTCAGCGTGTGGAACCGTTACTTTGCCATCTTGGTGACCACATTGCTTCTCATCGGCAACTTGGTTTTCAATTTGTAGACAACATGCACCCGCTTCAATCATCTGCTTAGCCATTAGGTAAGTCGCTTCTGCGTTACCGAAACCTGCATCGATATCGGCAATGATTGGCACAACGTGTGTTACGTGATTGTCGATTTTGTCTTGGATAAGGTCTTGTTGGTTAACGTCGCCCGCTTCACGTGCAGCGTCTAGCTCACGGAATAAACCACCCAGTTCACGAGCATCAGCTTGGCGCAGGAATGTGTATAGTTCTTCTACTAGGCCTGCAACCGATGTTTTCTCATGCATTGATTGGTCTGGAAGTGGACCAAAGTCAGAGCGAAGTGCAGCAACCATCCAACCAGAAAGGTATAGGTAACGACGGTCAGTCTTGCCATCAAAGTGCTTCTTAATAGAAATCAGCTTTTGTTGGCCGATGAAACCATGCCAGCAACCCAGAGACTGAGTGTATTGAGAGCTGTCTTCGTCGTAAGCCGCCATGTCTGCACGCATGATATCTGCCGTGTATTGCGCAATATCCAGACCTGTTTTGAATTTGTTTTGAGCTCGCATACGAGCAGCAGATTCAGGGTTAATTGCATCCCATGGAGCACCAGCAGCGCTTTTTGCAACTTCAATCATTTCGATATCTTGTGTAATTTGCGACATAACTATTCCTTAGTTTCACGTGGACATGTTGGCCAATTTGGCGAGGTCATTTGATTTGGATTAAATCTAACCATGGACAAATAATAATCATGTATGTGATAATTTTGTTAATTTATAGTTATTATATTCGGTATTTTTCTTATGAATATTGCTCGTATAGACCTTAATTTACTTGTGTATTTAGACATGTTGCTACGTGAGAGAAACGTTACACGAGCAGCAAATCAATTGGGTATTACTCAGCCTGCCATGAGTAATGGCCTTCGCCGATTGCGTGATCTGTTTGAAGACCCGCTATTAGTAAGAACAAGTGAAGGGATGATACCGACCGAACGCGCGCATAAGTTGCAGCCACTGATTCGAAACATCTTGGCGAATGTAGAGAAGACACTGCAACCGACCACAGAGTTTAATGCAGAAGACAGTGAACGCGTGTTTCGTATCATGGCGAGTGACTATGCAGAGTCGACCATTATTCAACCTCTTCTGAAAAGGTTAAGTGAGATAGCACCGAAAATACGACTGGATATCATGACGCCAAGTGACGTGAGTTATCAGGATGTAGAGCAAGGTACCGTTGATATAATTATCAACCGATTTGACGATATTCCTCAGTCGTTTCACCAGATGAGCCTCTGGCACGACGGGTTTTCTTGCCTATTTAGTTGTGACAACCCGATCGCCGACAACTTCGATATTTTGTCTTATTTAAAGGCACAACATATTTGGGTAAGTAAGACAGGTATGGGAACGGGAGTGGGAATAAACCCAAGTGAAGCACAAAAGCTTGGTTGGATAGATGAGGCATTAATGCGCATCGGTAAAACCCGTAACATCACGGTGTTTACTCGACACTATTTGTCGGCGATTCTCTTCGCTCAGCAGAAGAACCTTATCCTGACTATTCCTACCAAAGCAGCTCAACTGCAGCGCAATAATCCTAGATTGTTGATCAAGCCTGCGCCATTTGCGATTGAACCCTTTGAGGTGAAGATGGCGTGGAGTCCATTGTTACAAACCAATCCAGACCATCAGTGGATGCGTCGTTTGATTAAAAGTGTCGCTAACGAAATCGAGAGTGGAGTGACGGAATAACATAGTTTGTAGGGTATTTTTTATATGAATATCCAATATAACCGGCATAAATTAGCTAAATTCATGTCCGTTAAGTAAGTTTAAATCAGTAAAGTAAATTTGAGCTAGTCACGAAAATTTATTGAGTAGCCATCAATTAGTTTGAGAGAGATTTTATGAGCAGTCGTATTCAACAGGGAAGCTTGAACATTGATAGCACCCTCTACCAATTAATTAATGAGCAGGTGATTCCTGGAACAGGCATTGTCGCTGAAGACTTTTGGCAATCATTTGCAACCATTCTTGAAGATTTGGCGCCAAAAAATCGCGCATTGCTTATCAAGCGTGAAGATCTTCAACATCAAATTGACGTTTGGCACCAAGAGCGTGCCGGGCAAACGCTAGATCCTGTAGAGTACAAACAGTTCTTACAGCAGATCGGTTATTTGGTTCCTGAAGGCGATGACTTTCAAGTGACGACAGCCAGCGTAGAACCTGAGATCGCAACACAAGCAGGGCCGCAGCTTGTGGTGCCAATCATGAACGCACGCTTTGCACTTAACGCAGCCAATGCGCGTTGGGGCAGTCTATATGATGCGCTCTACGGAACGGACGTGATCAGTGAAAGTGATGGCGCGGAAAAGGGCGGAAGCTTTAACCCTGCTCGTGGCGCTAAAGTAGTGACTTATGCTCGTGAGTTCCTTGATGATGCAGCGCCATTAAACGGTGTCTCTCATAAAGACGTGACCAAATACAGCATCAGTAACGCTAGCATCGGCAATAAGCTCATAGCGACACTCGATAACGGCGAAGAAGTCACTCTCATTGATAGCGACCAGTTCATTGGCTATCAAGGTGACGCAAGTTCCCCTTCGTGCATTCTTCTTAAACACAATAATCTGCACATCGAAATTCAAATTGACCCAAGCGCACCGATTGGTAGCGTTGATGTGGCGGGTATTAAAGATGTGTTGGTCGAAGCTGCCCTAACAACCATTATGGATTGCGAAGACTCGGTTGCTGCAGTTGATGGTGAAGACAAAGCATTGGCTTACCGTAACTGGTTAGGCTTGATGAAAGGTGATCTGCAAGAATCACTAGAGAAAAACGGCAAAACTATTGTTCGTAACCTTAATCCCGATCGCCAATACACCAGCGTGACGGGTGGTGAGATTTCACTAAAAGGCCGCAGCATGTTGTTCATCCGTAATGTCGGCCACTTGATGACTAACCCTGCGATTATTGATGCCGAAGGTAATGAAGTGCCTGAAGGCATTATGGATGGCATGATCACTTCGTTAATTGCGATGCATGATTTAAAAGGCAACAGCGCGTACCAAAACTCGACTGCGAACAGTATCAACATCGTAAAACCTAAGATGCATGGCCCTGAAGAAGTCGCCTTTACTAATGAATTGTTTGGCCGTATTGAAGATGCATTAGGGCTAGATCGATTCACGATAAAAGTCGGCATCATGGACGAAGAGCGTCGTACTTCGGTTAACCTTAAAGAATGTATTCGTGCAGCTAAAGATCGTGTTGTGTTTATCAACACAGGTTTCTTAGACCGAACGGGTGATGAGATTCACACCAGTATGGAAGCGGGGCCTTTTGCTCCTAAAACACAGCTGAAAACCATGACTTGGATCGGCGCATACGAAGATCAAAACGTTGATCTTGGCTTAGCTTGTGGCCTGCAAGGTAAAGCCCAGATTGGTAAAGGTATGTGGCCAGAGCCGGATAATATGGCGAAGATGATGGACGCGAAAATCGGACATCCACAAGCGGGTGCTAATACTGCTTGGGTTCCTTCTCCAACCGCCGCGACTTTGCACGCGCTGCACTATCACAAGGTGAGTGTACCAAGCCGCCAGAAAGAGCTTCGTGAGCGAGTGAGAGCCAATGTAGACGATATCCTTACTATTCCGCTATTAGGTAATCAAAAGCTAACAGCTCAAGATATCCAAAACGAATTGGATAACAACACGCAAGGTATTCTAGGTTACGTGGTTCGTTGGATTGACCAAGGCGTAGGGTGCTCTAAGGTGCCAGATATTAACGATGTAGGTTTGATGGAAGACCGCGCTACGCTGCGTATTTCGAGCCAACACATTGCGAACTGGTTACGTCATGGAATTTGTAATGAAGCCCAAGTAATGAAAACCATGAAGCGCATGGCCGCAGTGGTTGATGAGCAAAATGCTAGCGACCCGAGCTACCGCAATATGGCACCTGACTTTGAAAACAGCATCGCATTTTCAGCAGCGTGTCAGTTGGTATTCGAAGGCTGCGCTCAACCTAGTGGTTACACCGAGCCAGTGCTGCATGCTATGCGTCTAAAACTGAAAGCGCAGGGATAGAGAAGCAACCCAATAACAAAAACAGAGAATGTAAAATACTAAAAAAAAAGAAACCCCCTTTAACCGAGCCCAAGGTGCCGCGCTTTTATAGCGCGGCTTTTTTTTGATTCATTTTTGTGGTGGGAAAGGTGGAGAGTGGGGCAGGTTATTGATCACTAAGACTTAATTATTTCCGAGCCCTAATCACTGCCAGAACCTAGTTACTACCAACCTTATTTTCCGCCAAAGCAAAGATACTTAATGTCCATGTACTCATCGATGCCTTCTTTCGCACCTTCACGGCCAATTCCTGATTGTTTCACACCACCGAAAGGCGCGACTTCGGTTGAGATTAGACCATCATTAATGCCGACCATACCGTACTCAAGCGCTTCTGCAATGTTCCACACTCGGTGGATGTTCTGACTGTAGAAGTAAGACGCCAAACCATAAATCGTATCGTTGGCCATCTCGATAAGCTCTTCGTCCGTGTCGAATTTCATCACAGGCGCGACTGGGCCAAATATCTCTTGTTGAACGATGTCCATGCTGTGTTTTACATCTTTAAGAACAACAGGCTGAATGAAAAGCCCATTAAGCTCCTGAGTTGGCGTGACAGGCGCAGCACCTTGTTCAATCGCTCGGTTTATCAAAGCTTGGATGTTGTTCTTCGCATTCAGGCTGACAACAGGTCCAATCGTGACACCCTCATCTAAACCGTTACCAATCTTAAGCTGCTGAACCGCTTGATCGAATTTAGCCACAAACTCATCGTACACTTTACTGTGAACGTAGAATCGGTTTGCACAGACACATGTTTGACCTGCATTACGGAACTTCGACGCCATTGCGCCTTGAACGGCCGCGTCGATGTCAGCATCGTCAAACACAATAAAAGGTGCATTGCCACCAAGCTCCATAGAGGTGCGTTTGATGCCTTTTGCAGCTTGAGCCATCAAAATGCTGCCCACACGGGTCGACCCAGTGAAAGAGATTTTTTTGATCAACGGATGCGAAGTGAATAGGTTGCCCACTTGTTCAGGGCTTTCACCAAGAACGACTTGAAGTAGATCCTTAGGGATACCCGCTTGATAAGCCAGTTCAACCACAGCAAACGCAGAAAGCGGTGTCTCATCCGAAGGTTTCACGACAAAGCTACAACCCGCAGCTAAGGCAGGAGCCGCTTTACGAGTGATCATTGCAATCGGGAAGTTCCATGGCGTAATCGCGCACGCCACTCCGATCGGTTGCTTGATGGTCACCAAACGTTTGCCTGCGACTGTGCTAGGAATGGAATCACCATAAGTGCGCTTTGCTTCTTCTGCAAACCACTCAATGAAGCTCGCGCCATACACCACTTCGCCTGCCGCTTCGGCTAACGGTTTACCTTGTTCAATCGTCATGATTCGAGCAAGGTCATTCTTGTTTTCGAGGATCAACTGGTGCCAGCGATGAAGTAGTGCAGCACGAGATTTAGCAGGGATTTTTGCCCACTCTTTTTGCGCTACATGAGCTCGTTCAATCGCGCTCGATAACTCTGTTTCTGATGATATCGGTGCGTGCCCGATGAGTTCACCCGTTGCTGGGTTTGTGACTGCAACTGCGTTGTTCGCTTCTGTCACCATAAAAGAGAGTAAGTGCTGGTTATCAATGTTTAGCATCGTGATTCCTTTGTCGTGATTACTTTAGACGTGTTGCTGATGTGCGGGTTGGCGAGTGTTCAGATCACTTCGACCAAATGTTGATTAGTCGCAGATTGTGGTCGTTAATTCGATAGTTTTGAAGCCCTTGTTTGCGCAAGCATTGTTTACCAAAGTAGGGCTTTCGAAAGGTTCATCGCGGATTAGCGGGAACTAAAAACAAAAACGGTAGTAAGT
>NZ_JBFRTR010000003.1:0-51517 GCF_041474215.1 Vibrio sp. 10N.222.52.C12 | reverse complement strand
ATATATAACTGGTAGCCCATTCGATTTTATTGCTGATTTCTGACCATGCGCCGTGACTGATACATTCAAATATTGGTAACAGCCAGACATCCACATTTTTTGCCGCTTTAAACAATGAGACCGATGGCATTATCTGAAGCGCAATACTACGCCTAATGATCAGCGCAAGTAAACTGGCCCAGATGAGCCCATCAACGATGGCCTTTTGTGCGGTGACAAATCGTTGCCAGTTGGTGTGAGACTTTAACTCTTTAAAAAGCAGTTCCACCTGCCATCGACAGCGGTAGATCGCCATGATGTCATCGGCAGTAAAGGTGTCTGAAGGTAAGTTAGTTATCCAAATGCAGAATCGTTTTTCTTCAGCAAACCATCGTCGCACGACTCTAAACTCTTGTTTACCTCGACGGACTTTTAGGTCAAGGACCTGCGAACGGTTGGTACCTCGAGTAATGTCTTTCAGCTTCTTCCCTTCTAGCTTAGGCAGCAGTCGCCCCTTGCCGTTCCTTGCCTCAATAATCATAGGGTTCAGAGACTTAGCACCTCGGACAATATAGAATCCGCCATGCTGTTCAAGCTCTCGAAAGAAGTGGAAATCAGGATACCCTGCGTCAGCTAACAGCAATTTGTTGTTCATCGTTTTGGGCTCAGGTAAAAAATCTCTTTCTGATGCCGTATCAGCGCTGATGTTCATCGCGACTGGAGAAAAGCTTTTCAACGACATTGTCATATGACATTCAACCGCTGCAGGGTTACGTTTAAATCGACTCGGATAAACATCCGCCAGGTCACGATGGATGTGGAAAGAGCTGCCATCTTGAAGCAGTACATCATCAAAGGTGTCGAGCTTATTTGGTAGACCGACATTCTGCTGGCGAGCAAATTGAGCTATTGCTCGCATAACAAGTTGCCGCATGAAATTAGGAAACTCATTTTTCCTCAACTGGTTATGGTAAGGCTTGTATGCCACGGCACCTTCAGGGCTCAAGCACATCCCATTGAATTGTCGCAGTAAATCCGCAATGGAAGTGCAGTTTCCTTTGCTTAACGCGGCCACTAAGCTAATGACTAGCTGCTCGGGTAATATCGCCCGACACCGTTTCATCAGGCCTGTACTTTTCGCCATTTTTTGGAGGGTGTCAGCATTAAAGAATTGCTTAAATTGCTTCTGTAAGGAGATAATCGTCATCGGCTTCACTATTGATGTAGGTAGTTTGTTTGGCGACGATTATCTGATCATAAATGAAGCCTTTTTTCTATCTAAATAAACAAGTTAGCTCTTAAGATCCTGTCTATGTAGCAGCTATAACAATCACTTGTGGGATTTGATACAGTTATAAGCAGAAATTTAGACCACAACGGAATGTTTATTATGAAGAAAATCGCGTTGATACTTTTCCTTGCTACTCAATTAATGGCTTGTACCGAGGTTGGCAGTGAAGCTTGGTGTGCGGATATGAAAGAAAAGCCTAAAGGTGACTGGACGGCTAATGAAGCGGGCGATTTTGCTAAACACTGTATTTTCTAATCACGTTAGCTTCTAATTCTACATTGGGCTGAATTAATACGCTCTGTGTAAAACAATCCATGGAATAAGTGAGTTTTAATGGAACACCAACTAGACAACAACTGGAAGCACATCGAATGGGTATTAACCGACGTCGATGACACGCTCACTTGGCAAGGTTCACTCCCTCCAGAAACCCTGATTGTGTTACAAAAGCTGAGAGACAATGGAATCAAAGTGGTCGCTGTAACGGGAGCCTGTGCTGGTTGGTGTGACCATATTGCGCAGCTCTGGCCTGTCGATGCCGTGCTTGGAGAAAACGGCGCCTTCTTACTAGAGAAGCAAGATGATGCATTACAACTCTCATCTGAAACACCGCTAGAACAAGTGCGTAAGAACCAAGCTAAGCTAAAACAAGAAGTTGAAGCGATCTTGTTGAGTTACCCCGACCTATCGCTAACTTTGGATCAATCTTACCGCTTGTGTGAGGTCGCGATTGATATCGGCCAAAACCGTAAGCCTGTTGACCCTGAAACTGTTCAAGCGGTACTCGAAAGAATACACGCTTTAGGCGCACACGCGACGGCAAGTTCGATTCATATCAACGCTTGGTACGGCGAACACTCAAAGAAAAACGCCGTGCACCGTTTCCTGGCTAATAAAGGCTTATCGCTTGAGCAAATCCACAATCAAGCCTGCTATGTCGGCGATTCAATGAATGATCAGCAGATGTTCGAATCACTTCCACTTACCGTTGGCGTGGCAAACATTCAACATTATTGGGATAAGCTAGAGCATCATCCAAGCAGGGTCATGTCGCAGCCTGGTGGCTATGGGTTTGCAGAATTTGTGGATGCGCTGCTGAGGCTTAAAAGTGAAGTAATTTAGATAATCGCTCAGACTTTGAAGCAAAAATCGCACAAGCTTTCACTCATGCGATTTCATTTATGTCATGCCCATCGACTAACCCGAAGCTCAACGAACTTAGAGAATAATCATCCCATCGCGATAAGTCAGAGCAGGAGAAACGTCTTGGCCAAGTAAGACTGGGCCATCAAGGTCGACAATTTCAGATTGAACGGCGATAGGCAAAGCTGCACGCATCGCCAAAGAAGTTCCGAGCATACAACCAGACATCAGCGTAAATCCTAGCCTTTGGGCTTCTTCTGCAAGAACCAATGCTTCAGTCAAACCGCCCGTTTTATCGAGTTTGATGTTGACCATTTCATACTTACCCAACAGCGATGAGAGCTGTGAAGTGGTATGACAGCTTTCATCAGCACACAGTGGGATCGGGTGATTGATGTGTGCCAGTGACGCATCGTGCTGCTGTGGAAGAGGTTGTTCGATCATCGCAATATCAAACTCTGTTAGTTGATTAAACAACTCTTCGAGATTCAGCCCCGTCCACGCTTCATTGGCATCCAGTACAATCTGAACATCTGCCGCAGCTTCTCGTACCGCGCGAACACGCTCTACCACTTGCTCTCCATCAAGCTTCACTTTTAAGAGTTTCGCTCCATTTGCGACATAGTCTCGAGCCTGAATCGCCATCGCTTCTGGCGTACCAATCGAGACGGTCATGGCTGTCACGATTTGATTCGGTAACTCAAACAGGCTATTTGGGAAGACCTGGTCATGTTGTTTGGCTTCAAGCTCCCAAAGCGCACAATCGACCGCATTTCGCGCTGCCCCTCCGGTCAATAAAGACTGAAGATGATCTCTTAGCTCTGCCGGATCGGTAACACCTCGCTCAAACATACCTTCAAGTGCGCTAGACGCTTGTTGGATTTGCGCTAACACAGACTCCGATGACTCGCCGTATCGTGGGTAAGGGGTGCACTCTCCCTGAGCTTGTTTGCCATCATGTTCAATGTAGACACGAACAACGTGACACTCGGTTCGGCTGCCACGAGAGATGCGAAAAGGCGTTTGCATCGCGATAGTAATGGGTTCTGCTGTAATCTTCATAATTTCACTCGGTTGATGTTCGCTTTAACAAATGGAAACGTAGAAATGATGAAGTCGTTAAAGTGAATGTCGCAAATGATCAGTAATGTGTTGTACACCAAAACGCACAGGGTCCGTCACGGGCACTTGATAGAGTGTGGTCCATTCTTGGCATAATGTCTCAGCGTCTTCAATGCTAATTGCCGAAGTGTTCAAGCAGATACCAACCAATTTCACATCTGGATTCGTCAGTCGTGCCGCTTGTAAGTTGGCTTCAATCGTCTGTTCTATGCTTGGCAATTGAGCATGAGGAAGGTTACGAATATGTGGTCGCCCGACTTCATGGCACAACACCAAAGCATCGGCTTGTGCGCCATGTAATAACCCCAAACTCACGCCTGCAAACGAAGGGTTGAACAAAGAACCCTGCCCTTCAATGATGTCCCACTCGTGGTCGGTAAAATCGGGGCTAATCGCTTCAACCGCGCCGGAAATAAAATCCGCAACCACCGCATCAATCGAAATTCCGCTGCCTTCAATCAAAATACCGGTCTGCCCTGTCGCTTTAAACTGAGCAGATGTTCCCGCTTGTTTAAGCGACTTTTCAATCGCTAATGCCGAGAACATTTTGCCTACTGAGCAATCAGTTCCGACAGTAAGCAGGCGCTTACCTTGACGAAGCTTACCGTTACCAACATTAAGAACACCGTCAAAATGGCGTACATCATGAAGCTTAGTCAATCCTTGTTGCTGCATGTCAGCAAGCGGTGAAAATTCACTCAATCGTTGGTGCATGCCAGATGCAATCTCATATCCCATTTCTGCAGCGGCCATAATGGTTGACTGCCAAGAATCAGGAATAACACCACCCGGATTTGCGGTACCAATCACTAGCGTCTTCGCGCCCTGCGCTTGCGCCTCTTGCAGGGTCATATCCGTTAAGCCCAGTGAAACGGTATCACCCGTTAAACGCAGTTGACCTAGGCAGATTTCTGGTCGCCATTGATGAATACCGCGAGCTGTTTTTGCGGCGAGTGGGTCAGTAACATCCCCAAGAAAAAGAAGGTAAGGTTGAGCGATAGACATGAGTGTTCCTAATTAATAAATCCTTGTATGGATTTACTTTAATTAGGAATTAGATAGCTGCCGAATACCTATTTATGGCGAGCCTATAACCTTAAGTTATAGGGTGAGTATAGATCTTCAATGAAGCGATAAATTGCTTAACGGAAATTGACTGAGGGGTGTGCTCTGCGCAAAGCATCGATACCGAGAATTGAATATCTGGTTGAAGTGGCAACACACAAACCGCATCGTCATTTTGATACTGATCTGCCGTCCACGGGTCAACAATCGCAAATCCTGCTTGGTGCTTCACCAGTTCCGCCGCAGCGCTATACCCACGTACAGATATCGGGTGGTGATAATGCTCATCGCGTGCAATAAGGCTTTGATGTAACAGGAGACCTAATGGATCGCGGCTATCAAGCCCGATGATTGGGAGCGGATAATTGATAAGCTCATCTAGCGTTAATTCTGCCGGTAACTGCTCAACCGTATTGGATGGAACCAAAACCTTGAGCGATTCGGTTAATAGCGTTTCACTTAATATCGCAGGCGGTGCTTCATCGCCAAACGCGATAGCAATATCAAGCTCATGCTTTAACAACCCAGCACACAGTTCATCACGGTTTGCTGTCAGCAACTCAAAAGAGAGCTCTTGTTCGCGAGACATTTGAGCAATCACTTGCGTCAGCAACTTGGTCGCCAGAATCGGTGGCGCACCAATACGTAAATGCTGATGGCCTTGCTTAACTTTGTTGGTCAAAGATCGAAACTGACCCAGTTGCTGATACACTTTTTCTGCTTCAGGTAACAAGGTTTGGGCCTCTACCGTTGGCACTAATCGCCCTTTAACACGTTCGAATAAACCAAACCCAAGTTGTTGCTCAGTGTGCGCCAGAATACGAGTCACATTAGGTTGCGACACATGTAGATTACGTGCGGCTCCAGATACGGTTCCGGTTTGCATGATGGCGTAAAAGACTTCCAACTGTCTTAAGTTCACATTGATGTCCTTATGGTTCGCGAAACAAATCTAGGGGTTGGCTTTTCTTGTATTAGCTAAGCTGGTTAACGGTCTATCTGTTTAATTAGCTGTCTATTTTTCTATTTATTTGCGTGAGTCTACTTTAGTAGCTCAGCTATCGCAGGTTGAAGCACCTCAGCCCAAACTTGATAAGCCTTGGCATTCAAATGCAAATCATCACATGAGTACTCATTCGACAAAAGCTGATTAGGTGACAATACAGAATTCACATCTAAGAATGCAATGCCTTGCTGAGAACAGTACTCGCTTATCTTGCTATTGAGCAGTTCAACCGAAGGATTCAAACCTTGCAGTTTAGAGCCAACATAAAGCGTTGATTGCACCAAGATTCGAATATCGTTTTCTTGCCACACCTTAAGCATATCAATGTAATTCTGGTAGATATGTTCAACATCATAACCCTGAGCTAAATCGTTTATCCCTGCCATAAAACACACCAGCTTTGGCTTCACATTCAACGTGGTATCAATACGGCGCAACATGCCAGTTGTGGTGTCACCCGCTAAGCCACGGTTGACCATCGAAACATCGCGAAAGATATCCGCCCACGGGGCCCATTCGGTGATCGAATCACCAAACATGACTAGGTCTGCACTTGGGGAAAAATGGCGATGGTTATCTGATGTCATGATGTAACGACTCATACTGTGGCCTCGTTGCTGAATCTCAGACTGAAGAGCGACTGCCTTGAGGATCTCGCTATCTGGCGTGGCGCTATCAAATTGAGCTAGCAATCCTTCGATATGAGGCTTAAAAGGGCTAAGACGAGTACTCAGTTGATGATGTTCTTTAAGGGAAGATAACCTCTCTAGTAATGCATACAAAGAGCGGTTTTGACCAACTTCTTGGAATAACTGATAGAGATCGAGGACAGAGTGTTGCTGTAGCGCGGCAAGTAATTGCTTGTCTTCCATGGTGTTATCTAACCCTTCAATTATCTGATGATGAACTCAAGATAATATCCGATTGCGTACGGGATAGATAACACTAGAAGCAGAGAATTACTTTTCTTTGATTAGCAGATGGTTACGGTTATCACGGCTTTTCTTAATCAGTTCGTTGCTCTCATCCATTTCATCAGATTTAGCAAGACGATCGTAAAGCAGCACATTCACTGTCGCTGCCAAGTTCATGCAGCCAACTGTTGGTACGTACACAACATGATCGGCTCTGTCGGCGACATCTTGAGAAATAGAGCCGTCTTCAGGGCCAAAGATATAAATGGCATTTTCTGGGTGTTTAAAACGCGGTAGTGGTGTTGCACCTTCTGCGAGTTCTACGCAAACGATCTTAGTTTCTGGATCAAGATTGTCTAAAAACGACTCAACACCAGTCAACGGGATAGTACGCGCAGCACTCTTAGTATCGGTGTGGAATTTTGCGGCTTTTTCGTAGCGTTGCCCTGTGTATTTAACTTCGTCGACTTGGTAACAACCAGCCGCACGCATAACAGCACCAACGTTTGTCGGGCTCTTTGGGTTAGTTAAACCAATAGTCACATGGCTTTTGTTCATGAATCTTTCTCACTTAACGAATAGACATAGCAGGGTGCTACAAAGCGTCGCATTCTAACAAAGCAGCGTCGAATTCAAAAGCATCGATACAAACTCACTTTTTCGCGCTTAAGCCTCTAGTTGCAAGGCTTCTCACCCCAAAAACCTAACCGTCATCATATTTATAAAACAAAAACACTCTAGGATAACAATTAAACAACAAGCCCATTTACATTTTGAAACCACATTAATAATGTGTTGAAAATTGCATGAGACAATCACACAGGAAGCGTTACATGACCCTAACCATCAAAAACCGCCTTTATATTCTCTCTTTTATTCCACTGCTACTGATGGCAATTGGGATGATGAGCGTGACGTATATGAAGAGCACCGAGCTAACCGCACAACAAGTAGAATCGACGCGTAGCAATATGATGGCGATGAAAGAAAAGGAACTTAAAGCTTATCTGCAAATGGCTCAATCTTCTATTAGCCCGTTCTTGGAAAGAGGTGCAACATTAGAAGAAGCCTTACCGACATTAAGAACTCTCGAATATGGCGAGTCTGGCTACATCTTTGGCTACGACTCTAAAGGCGTTCGAGTAGTTGTTGGGCAAAATAACGATGGCATTGGTAAAAACTACTACGACCTGCAAGACAAAAAAGGCAACTACCTGATTCGTGACTTGATCAAGAATTCAAAGCTTGGTGAGTTCACCACCTACTACTTTCCAAAACTTGGTCAATCAGAAGCTCTACCGAAACTGAGCTACTCGATATTCGTTCCCCAGTGGGACTTGATGCTAGGCACAGGTTTCTATACTGACGACATCGATGCTGTAATCGCAGAGATGAAAGAGAGCTCGAATGTCGCGTTACAAAGCTCATTGACGGCGATCGCTATATTCTGTGGTTTGATTGCCCTAGTAGTTGCTGCGTTTGCCGTTGCCGTCAACCGCACAATCATGCGACCACTCGAGCAGTTTGATCGTTCAATCAGCGCATTCGCGAGTGGCGAAGCCGATTTAACCGCTCGAATGGAAACATTTAAAGCGCCTGAGTTCACTAAGCTCAGCGAGAACTTCAACGCCTTCGTGGCAAGCCTGCAAACCATCATTCGCAGCGTAAGCGATGTCGGTCAGCAAGTCGTAGCCGAGACATCTAGCATGTCTTCTCGCGCTGCGCAGGTCGACGAGATTGCTACTGGGCAACGTGAAGAGACTGAACAAGTTGCAACGGCGATGACTGAAATGACCACAACGGCGCAAGAGATCTCGAGCAACGCTAGCCAAGCGGCGGATTCCGCTAAACTTGCAGAGGGCAATGCCAAAGAAGCGCAACAGATAGTAAACGCCGCTGCAGATTCGGTGGCAGGCCTAGCGAGCGAAGTATCAGAAGCCAACACTGTCGTGTCTCGTTTAGAAGGTGATGTGCAGAATATCTCCTCTTCGTTGGCGGTCATCCAAGACATTGCCGAGCAAACTAACCTACTCGCGTTGAATGCCGCGATTGAAGCTGCACGTGCAGGCGAACAAGGTCGTGGGTTTGCTGTGGTTGCCGATGAGGTTCGTAAACTGGCAAGCCGTACTCAAGAAAGCACTGGCGACATTCACAAGATGATTGAGCAACTTAAAGCTGCCTCAGATGCTGCTGTGAAAGCGATGGATTCAAGTCAAAACCGAAGTGCGCAAACCGTGGAAGAAGCGAATGCCGCAGCCAAAGCACTGGCGAAGATCCAAGCGTCGATTGATACCATCATGGACATGAACTCGCTTATTGCGACAGCCACTGAACAGCAAAATATTGTAGGACAAGAAATATCTCAACGCATCGTGGTGATTTCTGACCAAAGCTCACAATCGGCAGAACTCGCGAATCAAAACCGTACAGGTAGCCAAAACCTCAACAGTCGTGCAAATGAGCTGTATCACTTGGTGGATCGCTTCACCGTCTAATACATTTTCGGTCTAGTAAGCCGTAATCAAACGATAATTAATCCTAAAACACGTCGGGCTTCAGAATCTCTATTCTGAAGCCCGTTTTTATCGGTGGAGGTTTTAAGCCATACACTAATCCAATTGCTCAGAAAGGAAGTCCACCAGCAGGCGAACCTTTGAAGATAAGTTGCGGTTCTGAGGATAAAGCGCCCAGATCCCTTCTTTGTCATCTCGATAATCGGACAGCACCTCAACCAACTCACCAGAATCAAGGTCTTCACTCACATAGTATTCAGGCAACTGCACCAAGCCAATGCTCTGCTTAGCTGCGTCTAACAAGGCTAAACCACTGTTGCACTTAATGCGTCCGTTAACACGAACTGAGCGAGGGCGTCTATTTTCTTTGAAACGCCAATGTTCAAATCCACCGACTAAACATTGGTGATTATTTAATTCTGATAATGTATGCGGCTCGCCATAACGTTCAATATATTCAGGGCTTGCACATACATAAAGTTGGCGTTGAGACAGCCTCTTTGCCACAAGGCTTGAATCTTCCAAGCGGCCAAGACGAATCGCAACATCAACACCCGAATCGATAAGATCGAGCTTTTGATTGGTCAGCATCAGCTCAAGCTCTACTTGCGGGTGAAGCTTTAAGAATTGATGCAGTATTGGGGCGAGTTGGCGCTCACCATAAGTCACAGGCGCGGTGACTTTCAGTAAGCCTTTGGGTGTGGATTGCATCTGCGTGACCGCAAGCTCAGCAATTTCTAAACCTTCGACCAACAACTTACATTGTTGGTAATAGAGTTGCCCAGCCTCTGTAAGAGACACCTTTCGAGTCGTTCGATTGAGCAGTTTCACTGCGAGTCGTTCTTCGAGGTTTGCTACTCTACGACTGATTTGAGCCACCGACGTAGCGAGCTTCTGCGCCGCACCAGTAAAGCTTTCACGCTCTGCCACTGCAACAAACTCACTTACCCCTTCCCAATTGGCCATGCCTTTACCTTATGCTGAACTTTGGTTACCCATACAGTGTATTGAAGTTAGATATCAGTGTCACCTTGCTTGATATGCGCTGTGCATTAATCTTCGGCACCTATAGTCATTCCCTTACAGAACCATATTTTTGTCCTAACATTAACCTCATCCCCTATTGCTAGGGTGAGAATCTCTAAAACACTGGTACAACAAAGTAAGGTATCCCTTTGAAGAAGTTAATCATACTTGCATCAACTCTTGTACTCAGCACCACTGCGTTTGCAGCAACTAAAACAACAATTCAAGAAACAACGCTAAAATCTGATACATTTGTTACTGAAGCGGAAGCATACGATGCAGGCACCAACCTTATGGATGAGTTAAGCGCAAAAACACCTTTTGAGCTTTCAAGAGAACTGCCACAGTTCCAACAGACAACCAAATACGATTCGTTCAAGATTGATGACGCGAAATATGGAAGTGAAGAAAATCACTAACATGAGCGGTGACATTCATTACCAAGCGAACGTAAAAGTTGACTACCGTTACACATACAAAGACGGTCGCAGCAGCTAACACCGAATGATTGATCAGGTCTAAAAACTGATCACCTAGTCAAAAAGAAAGCCCGCACTCATAGAGTGCGGGCTTTTTTGTCGTTCACCGCTGATTAATGGGACTCAATACGAGCAACCATTATCAGCTCATATTCGTCTGTCTAATTTTGAAAATTACACTTCAAACTGAGACACAAGGCTATCTAGCGCTTCACACTGTTCAGCCAATGCCATACATGCATTTTCTGCGCTGCTTGCCATCTCAACCATTTGCATGGTGCTTTCAGCGATGCGTTGAACATTCTTATTCACTTCTTCAGACACTTGAGACTGTTGCGAAGCCGCCGTAGCAATTTGTGTGTTCATGTCATTCATCTTGCCAATTGAGTTACGAATCTCACTCAATGAAGATGCTGCAGTTCCTGCTTGAACAATGGTTTTCTCGCCACTCACTTTGCTTTCAGTCATCACACCAACCGCGTGTTTAGCACCCACTTCTAAGCGTTCAATCATTGATTGGATTTCGCCAGTGCTGTCTTGAGTTTTACTCGCAAGCGCTCGAACTTCATCAGCCACAACCGCAAAGCCACGGCCTTGTTCACCCGCTCGTGCCGCTTCAATAGCCGCATTCAAAGCAAGTAGGTTGGTTTGTTCTGCAATACCTTTGATCACGCCAAGGATTGAGGCTATGTTCTTCACGTCTGTGTCCAGTTCTTGAACCACACCACCCGCGTTCTCGATATCTTGCGCAAGGCGTTCAATCGAAGTAACAGTTAAGCCAAGCGTAGTATCAGCCGATTCCACTTCATGGTTTGCAACGTTACTCGCGGTTGCAGCGTCTAATGCATTACCACTCACCACTTCACTGGTTGCTTGCATTTCATGGACTGCCGCAGCTACCACTTCACTTTCTCGCTGTTGGTTCGATGAAAACTCAGCAACACTTTGCGTGAGTGATTTGATGTTTTCCATCTCGCCACGTACTGCGTTCGATGTGAGAATAACTTGCTCCACGGCGACATGGATCTTGCCAACAAACTGGTTGAAAGCAGAACTCAAACGAGCGATCTCATCATTACCTTCGACCTTCATACGTTGAGATAAGTTACCGTCACCCGATGCAATCTCATTCATTGCTTTCTCTACGTTCTGGATTGGCTGAACGATAAAGCGATTTGATAACCACATAGCGAAAAATGCAGCGAAAACAGCAACGGCCATACCTACTTCAATGATCAACTTACTCGATTCAATAGAGTCATCAGCTTGCTGGCGAAGCTCTTTCTGCTTTAATTCGATCAGAGTTCGGATATCGCGCAGTTGAGTACGAATGATCGCAAACTCTGCGTCAAGCGCTGGCGAATAATCAATATTGTATTGGTCTGCGTTTGCTGGATCAGCGAACATTGGCTCGTGCAGTGCCACCCACTTGCTCATCGCGTTAACAAGCTTTGATAACTCGCCACGTGAAGATGGATCCAACACGCCCGCTTGATACAAGTTTTCCACACTTTGGAAACGAGGAACCGCTTTGTAAGCGTTGTCTTTAAATTCAAACTTTTGGTACTCGATCGCTGCCTGATCTTTTGCAAGCAAGAGACCTTGTGCCGAAGCGATGATTTGGTAGATATCGCGGTAGCCATCTTCTAGGTTATCTAGCACTGGCTGAACCACATTATTGAGCTCATTATTAATCGCAGCTTGAGCATTTGATCTGATAACGTTGAGCACAGTAACGGTAGAAAAAACAATCACAATCACCAACAGCGGGATCGCGATTTTACTCTTAATCGAAAGATTATTGATATTCATTGGGATTAATATCCACACTTCAAATAGGGATGCGCGCAATATACAGCACACATATGAAATCCCGCTAAGCTTTTGTGAGCTTCATCTCATAGCAAACGATACCGTAAATTCGTGTGATGTTTTTTCAATCAAAGGTTAACTTTCGACGGCTAAAATACTCTCTGATTTAGACTTATTTGCCGCTGATACGCGCAAATACTGGAGAAGTGTTAGAAATAACACCATAATGTAGGGCTCTAAAATAAGTAGGTAAGAACATGAAAATTTGTGGTGTTGAAATCAAAGGTAACGATGCAGTCATCTGTCTTCTTTCTCTATCAGATGGTGTATTTAACATTCCTGATTGCCGAGTTTCTAAAGTTTCAATTAGCGACGCAAACGACACACAGAATATGAAAGACTTTCAATTCTCTTTTGCAAAGTTAATGGAAGATTACCAAGTAGACAAAGTTGTGATTCGTCAGCGCCAAACTAAAGGCAAATTTGCTGGCGGTGGCTTTGGTTTCAAACTAGAAGCAGCGATTCAACTGATCGACGGCCTAGACGTAACCGTTGTATCTCCTGCTGACATCAAAGAGAGCCTTAAGCGTAACCCTCTAATGATGAAGTTCAAAGAAACTGGCCTTAAGCAATACCAAGAAGCACCGTTTACAACGGCTTACGCTTGTTTGATGAAACGCTAGTCATCAATCGCTAGCGAAAAAATGAGTAAAAAAAGAGCCTGCATTGTCAGGCTCTTTTTGGTTTCTAGTCATCGATTTTTAGTAGGATGAGTTTGGTATACAAACTACCGCTCTAACACTGTTCGCCTACGAGCCTTAATTAACTCAGGCTTTTTCACCACCAAATAAACCGCCGCAGCAGACAAGGCAAAGCCCATCGCGCCATACATGTCGAACGACTCACCGAAAATAAGCCACGCTTGGATTGCTGTCGTCGGTGGCACCAAGTAAAAGACCGAAGCCACACTTGAAGATGCACCGTGCTCTACCATGTAAAGCAACAATAGGATGGCAACACAAGACAGAACGACCACCAGCCAAATTAGAGTCAACGTGAATTCTATCGTCCAGTTTACTTGCATAGTTTCGTAACGCATTGCGAACGGCAGAAACAACGCGGCAGAAGCCAAATATTGCACCATCGCACCGCCGACCATATCTGTCCCCTGACAGAAGCGCTTCTGATACAAAGTGCCGCAGGTAATACCCACCAAAGAAACCAAACACAATAACGTTGCCAAGCCTTTTTGGTCGTCTGACTGCCATTCAATATTGCCCATCAACACCAAACTAATACCCGCAAAACCAAGCGCTAACCCCAACCACTGTGCAAAATTAAAACGCTGAGAAGTACAGCTGATCATAATCAATGCGGTAAGAATCGGTTGTAAGCCAACAAGTAGAGAACTCAACCCGGCGGGCATACCTATATCAATCGCCAGATAGGTGCCACCAAGGTAGAAACCATGAATCAAGATGCCAACCACACTTGCGTGGAAGAATGCTCGACCACGAGGAATACGACGCTTAAGGATTGCAATCAAAACCAAGAACAGCGCCACGTTGGCTACCATCCTCAATGAAAGTAATGTTGCGGGTTCCGCGTATTCCACACCAAGACGTGCGCCGACAAAACCTGACGACCACAATATTACAAACACAAACGGAATCATTTTAATCAGCATTACAAACCTCTGGTCAACTCTTCATCAATGCTGTTACCTTAGTTGGGTACAGATAACTAATAAAGATACAGATATAACACTTTGAATGGTTACAGATTGAGAGTGAGCAACGAGGGAGAAAAACGTGGAAGCAGAACTCAGCGGCAATAAATACCTTGCTACCGAACAACATATTAAGGCTCAGATCGATAAGGGGCTCTTTCATCCAGACGATCGCCTTCCCTCGATCCGCCAGTTAAGCGAACAGCTTGGCGTAAGCAAAAATACCGTAATTCGCGCCTACCAAGAACTGGAAGCGACAGGCTGGGTATATTCAGTACCTAAATCTGGCTATCGCGTAAAAGCACCGAACACCACCAGCTGGGATACACCAAGCCAACCTCAAAAAGTCGATCTGTTGTCTGTCACCAAATCGGTACTCTCTCGTCCAAAAGGTCGCCTAAAACTGTTGGCAGGCTCCGCGCACCCGAACATCAACAATCCAGCGATTCGTAGCTTGTATGCCGAAATCGGTCGCCATAGCCGTTTGCAAACTCAGCTTCCCGGTTATTACCAACTGCCTCCTGGCGACGAGCAATTAGTAAAGCAATTGTTAAAGGTCACCCATGATCTTGGTGTACCTGCGGGATCTAAAAAGATTGCGATTACTCATGGTGCTCAACAGGCGATCAGTTTGGCTTTACGTGCGCTCACCAAGCCCGGTGACATCGTGGCGGTCGAGTCGCCCTGTTATTTCGGTAATCTACTTTTACTTGAATCACTTGGATTGCAAGCCCTTGAAATCCCAAGCAGCGTTAGCCACGGTATTGATATACCATCCCTACAGAGTGCGTTGGACAAATGGGAAGTGAAAACCTTACTGCTAACGCCAAACTTTACTAATCCAACCGGTTCACGGATGCCATTGACGAATCGAAAAGCATTACTGGAGATCACCGGATCTTTGCCAATTATCGAAGACGATGTGTTCGGTAGCTTGGCATTCGATACACCAATCGCTAGCCTCAAAGAGCTTGATGATCAAGATAGAGTCATCTACGTCAACTCACTGTCTAAAACCTTAGACTCACGCTTGCGAATCGGCTGGTTACTATCGGGTCGCTACCAACCTTTAGTCGAAAAGTACCTTTTATGCGACAACATGGGCAGCTCAAACCTGATGCAATCCGCGGTGGGGCAATTCCTCACTACCGGTAAATATCGCAGCCACTTATCCAAAATGAAACGGCTCTACCAAACCAACCAAAAGCAATTCCAAAGCCTGTTAATACAAGCACTAGATAGCCACCCACACCTTGTCGGGCAATACCACCTATCAAAACCGGAAGGCTCTTTTTTAAACTGGATAACACTGCCTGAATCGGTCGATAGCTACGCGGTCTATCAAGACTGTTTAAAGCATAAGTTGGGGATTTTACCCGGAACAGTATTTGGCACCAACGACCAATATAAACACTGCTTGCGCTTTACTGTTGCCAACATTGAAGAGAGCAAAGAGTGGAAAGAAGGGGTTGTGACACTAGCGAAGATAATCGCTAAGCACGTGCGTTAGGTTACCTTTCTAATTACCATTTAGACCAAAACAACAAAGCCCCATTCAACTGAGTGGGGCTTTCATCATTATCATATCTTGAGTTGCTTAAATACGATGGTTAGTTAAATACGATTACCCTTGCCAAGCGAACTGTTCAAAAACTTTGTCGACTGGCGTTTTAGCAACGTGGTTTACGTAATTACTGATCACTTTCTGAGACAGGCCAAGAATCACTTCTAGCACTTGTTGCTGACCGTAGCCCGCTTCGAAAAATGCTGCCATTTCACTTTCAGGCACATTGCCGCGGTTACGTACCAGGCTCAGCGTAAAATCATGCAGGGCTTGCAGCTTTTCAGTGGGTAAATCTGTGCGATTACGCAGTGCTTCGGTGATTGCAGGATCAACCTTCATTGAATGTGCAATGCCAGTGTGTGCAGGAACGCAGTAGTGGCATTCGTGTTCAACGTTGATGGTTTGCCAAACAACCGTTAGCTCTTCAGCATCGAAAGATGAGTCACTAAACGCCTGATGAAGCTGAGTGTAAGCCTTAAGTGTGTTTGGAGATTCAGCCAACACACCAAACAAGCCCGGCACTCTGCCCATCTGCTTTTTAGCGCCCTCAAGAATAGGTTGGCTTTGCTCTGGCGCGGATTCTACTGAGTGAATTTTGAAGTTGCTCATTGCTCTATCCCTATCAATTTTCGGTTCTAAAGTTATTCAATCACGGAGCAATTAATGAATGTTCTCCGTTGGTGTAAAAACAATATAGATCAAACAAGAACGATCGTTCAAGTTTTATTTTGAACAGTTGTTCAATTTATACATTGAAGCCAGAAGAATGTCTTCGTTCATAACAAGAAAGCCCAACAGGCAAACACCTGATGGGCTTTCTCTTTTTCTCAATTTTTTTGCAAGCGGCTACCAATATTCTGCGTGGGCCAAGCCTTTAACACAGCTCGACTTGCCACTTGTTACTTTAATTTCACCACCAGTCAACGATTGAGCCAACCAACCGTGAGAGAAACTCAATTCAAAGGGCGCAGGGACTTGCTCAACGGTAATTTGCTCAAAGCCCACTTTTGAATAGTAGTTAGGATCACCGTACGTCACTGCAAGCTCAATACCCTGCTCTTTTAGGAGCTGCAAACCGGAGTTAATCAGGCGCTGACCAATACCACGCTTTTGCACCTGAGTGCTCACCGCGACTGGCGAAAGCAAATATGCCTTGGTTTCATCGTCAAATGAAAGCGACGTAAAGATAATCGAGCCTACAATCGTACTATCCGCATCCGACTCACTAGAATCATCTTCAACAACAAAGCAAAATAGCTCTGTCGGAGCTGTGGTCGTTAAAAGATCGTTGGCAAGCTCACCCAAAGTTTTACCTTCGTTCTCACCTTCTGAATCCGTAAAGGTTTGAGTGAAAACTTGAGTGATCGTTTCGATTTCATTTGAATTATATTGCCTAAATTTCATGGTGTTACTCATTTACTTTAATTTCTTGAGCACAAAGAACTGATAATCAAAATCACGTTGTTCAGAACCTTTCGAAGGCTCTTGACCCAAACCGTTCTTTGATGTGCTGCTATCGAAAAATTGTTTAACTTCATTGTCGCAATCGACGAGCGCTTTTGAGTTCGGCATCGTTGCTTTAAGCGCTTCTATTCGCTTTTGAAAGGGCTGGTAATACGCAAGCCAACCAGCGTCACTCATTGCAAAGTGATCCAAAACTTCATAACCCGCTGCTTTTGCCTGTTTAATACGCTCGGAAACCGTCGTCATGTCCGGGTACTCTTTCTGCCAGAACGCTTTGCTCGATTCGTTAGGTTGTTCGGTATTCCACACCAAATCATTAACGACCAATATGCCGTCATCACTGAGTAAATTTCGCCACTGCTTTAGCGCCTTTTCAACACCCATGATGTAAGCGCTGCCTTCCGACCAAATTAGGTCAAACGACTTAGCTTCAAACGGCAGATCCATCATGCTCGCGCATACGGTTTTGACGTTGCTTTCTAAGCCAAGAACCTGTGCTTGCTGAGTCAGAACATCTAAACTCGGTTGATCATTATCTACCGCCGTTATTTGCACATCCACTTGATGTTCTACTAAGGCTTTCGCTAACACAGAGGTGGCAATACCTTTACCACAACCGATCTCAAGCACACGTTTAGGAGAAACCGAAACGTGTACCAACGCCGCTAAAGTATCTTCCGCTGTTCCTGGCCCTAAACGCTGTAAACCCTCAAAGATCACCTCAAAATCCGCCATGTACTGGTCATGATCGTTCATGTCTTTTGAAAGCCATTTCAGTCGCAGTGCTTGCTTCTCATCAAAGCCTTGCTTAATGAGCCAATCGAGATGCGCATCAGGCGCCACCTTGTCCATCGATTCATGCCAATCTTGCAAACCACTCTCGCCTAACAAGGCCGATAAAAGATCTCTCGAACGCTGTTTCTGAGCGATCTCTTCGTCCAATTGTTCGAGTCGGTTTTGTAACAAGGAGCGGTCAACCTTGGCATCCAAACACGCCTGACACTCTTTCAACGTCAGTCCACCCGCTTGTAACTGCTGCAACAATTTCACACGCTGCAAGTCGCGTTCGGAATAACTTCGATAACCATTATTGGTGCGTTGAGCTTCTATCAAACCCAACTTTCCATAGTACAAAAGCGTTGAACGGCTCAGGCCAACGAGCTCCGCTAATTCAGATATGCGATACATCCACTTCTCCCTCATTTCAGTAGTAAAGATAAACTATGAAGTTGTAGTCAGGTCAACAGAATTTTCGACACTTTTCTCGTTCTTTACCTATTTACCTTCAAATTGATAAAGCGATCTGAGCGTGTCTTTTACCCATAGAACGGTTAGTCATCGACATTGCCTGAACGGGATTCAGGAAAGGAGAAGTATTAAACTTGATGAATTGAAAACAATTAGCTCATAAACATACTTCTTTTTAACTGAATTTTGCCAATTTCTAAATCATTCAATAATGGACGAACGTTAACTAAACGATAAATAAACTCACCGAGTGAATACTTAAATCAACCACACATATACACCAGAAATTCCTGCTTAAATTTTTTAGAAAAATTCAAAATTTATTAGAAATTAACCCCTAACTTTACTGAGTATTTTGTTAGTCTTGGAAACAATTATTTACAATCCAAACAAAATTTAATTGGATCGCTTGAGGTTGTTTTTCTTGAATATGAAATTATTCGGCAGTTCTTTGATTCTGTCAGGAACTGCATTAGGGGCTGGCATGCTCGCTATTCCCATGGTGTTGGCCCAATTTGGCTTCATGATCAGCTCAGTGCTGATGCTACTTATCTTTATCGGCACCACATACTCTGCACTCCTCCTGGCAGAAGCATGCACTAAAACTAAAGACAACAGTGGCATGAGCAGTGTTGCTTACCTCACTCTGGGCAGCAAAGGTAAACACTTTATCAATGCACTCTTTTACCTGTTGCTAGTATGCATGTTGATCGCTTATATCTTGGGTGTCGGTGACATCATTCATAAGCTACTGCTCGGCGTTGGTGTCGATGTATCAGCATCCGTTGCGTATACCATTTTCAGCCTATTGATGGGTGCTATCGTCGTCTCGGGCAAGTCTTATATCGACAAACTGAATCGCGGGCTATTCATCTTGATGGTCGTGATGCTGTTTATCGTTATCGCGTCATTATTTAGCAACATTCGCCTTGATTACCTAACTCAAACCAGCCAATACACGACCAACGACGTGGTGCAATACAGCGCAGTTATCTTTACTAGCTTTGCCTCTATGGTGGTGATCCCGTCACTGGTTATCTACAACCGTGAAGCAACTCAAAAGCAGATCCGCAATATGATTCTGCTAGGCTCAGTGATTCCATTAATTTGCTACCTAACTTGGTTATTCGCGATTATCGGCAACCTTGGCACAGACGCGATAAGCCAGTTCCACAATATCTCTGAGTTGATCTCTGCGTTCAGCGGCCAATCTGCTTGGTTGAAAGTGGTGATCGCTCTGTTCTCTGCTCTGGCCTTGGTGACTTCTTTCCTCGGCGTGTCGATGGCGCTTTACGACCAAAACAAAGATGCGGTGACCAACAACAAAGCGTTGGCTTATGCGCTAACCTTCATCTTACCTTTGGTATTAGCTGAGCTGTTCGCTAGCCAGTTTGTAAGCATGCTGGACTATGCAGGCATGGTCCTGGTGTTCCTAGCTATCTGGGGCCCACTCGCAATGGTAGTTAAGGTTCGCAGACCTGACTTCCCTCACCTACAAACCGAAGGCAGCTACACAGCAGCCGGTGGCGACACGGCATTAATGGCGACATTTGGTTTTGGTGCGTTGATTTTCGTGTCTTGGTTTATGGGGTAGATCCCCATTGAATGGACTATCTGTTGCCATTTAGAAGACAGCAGATACAAATAGCCCGTTAGTCCTGCTATTAAAAGTAGAGACTAACGGGCATTTTACTTCTTATTGGAGTGCTTGCTAGTTAGCTCTTAAACGTACTCGCAATATCTTTCAATGAAGCTGCTAACTGAGCTTGTTCTTTGGCTGTTGCAGCTATTTGCGTTGCACCTGTCGTAGATTCTGTCGACTTCTGCTCTACTGCCATGACGTTTTGAGCAATATCTTGAGTCACTACCGCTTGCTCTTCGGTAGCGGTTGCGATCTGCTCAGTCATGCTAAAGATCTCGCTCACCGATGCTGAGATACCTTGTAAGGTGTGTTCCACCTCTTTTGAATCCTCAACCGCTTTAGACGACATCTTCTGACTGTTATCAATCACATTAAACGCGGTTTGCACATCAGACTGTAACGAGCTGATGAAACCTTCAATTTCAGCTGTCGACTGCTGAGTACGCTGTGCTAACGTGCGAACTTCATCAGCCACTACCGCAAATCCACGACCTTGCTCACCCGCTCTTGCCGCTTCAATTGCCGCGTTCAATGCTAACAAGTTAGTCTGTTCAGCGACGGACTTAATCACATCAATCACACTGTTGATGTTATTACTGCTCTCGTGTAAGTGCGTGATCTTTTCCGCTAGATCATTAATTTCAGATGCCAGTTTTTCGATAGAGTGGTAAGAGTTTTGAACCGTACTCAAACCTTCTTGAGACTGCTCATCGACCAGTTTAGCGGAACTTGCTGTCTGCTGAGTTTTAGCCGCCACCTCATTTACCGTTGCTGATAACTCTTCTGTCGCCGTCGCAACCAAGCCAATTTGGTCTTGTTGTTGCACTAGCGTGTTCGAATTGTAGTGACAGGTTTGTGAGGTTTCTTCAGCGGCTGAAGCTAAGGTCAGACTCGACTGAGACAGGTTGTCGATAACGTTTGAAAACTTCTCTAGCGTTTCGTTGAGTGCCGAAGAGATCTGTCCAAGCTCGCTGTTGCCAACGAACTTAGCGCGAACTGTTAAGTCGTTGTCATTACGAACCTTAGACAACATCACTGTAAGATCTTTTACTCTCATCGTCAGGTCGCTGATCGCCTTATAACTCACGAAGGTCGCGAACAAGGTTATCAAAGCAAACAGACCAATACTCATCATCATCGCAGACTGCGCCTCTGACATTTTTTTCTCTGTCAGTGCGATAAGCGACTCTGCTAGGCGGTTTTCTGTTTTCTTTAGCTGAACAATACGAGCGGTAGATTGCGAGAACCAGTACACAGGATCAACATCAAAACCGCTCATCTTAGATTCAGCCAAACCACGAAGCTTTTCTACTTCTGCCACCGAACGATCATTCAATTGCTGTTCAAAGAAACGAACGTTAGCTGGGTTACTCAATACCTCAAAGTTTGAGAAATAGGTATTTTGCTCAGTCACCAAAGAGATGAATTTAACCAACATGCCTGGGCCAAATTCATTTTTAGAGAAGGTATTATTTAGGACAGCACGCTCGATACCCGCTCGCTCTTTACCTTGTAAAAAGTTGTAGTAAGCGATGGTTTCAGTGGTGATGGCAGCATCAGAGCTAAGCTCAGCAATTAACGCCGATACGCTCAGCAGCTTTGCATTAAGTTGGGTGTAGTAACCCAAAGCCTCAGACAGCGGAATCGATTGAGAATCGACCCGATTACGAATAGAAGTAATTTGATTTAGGCTTTGGCTTATTTCAGTGTTCAGCCGAGTGATCTGCGGTAAATCGATTTCAGCAGATTGCCAGTATTCGGTTTTCAGATTACGTCTATTATCTGCACTGGCTCTTTGTGCACGTAGTTCACTGACAAACTTAGTGCCCTGTGAGCCGATAAACCCAGCCGTCATTCCACGCTCTTTTTGTAACTCATGCACAAGTTCACTGTACACAACCGACAAACGGGTAAGTTGGTTTAATGAAGACAATTCACTGGTGGTTTCTACGCCTTTTGAAATCGCAGAAACGCTAAGCCATAGAAATCCCAAGATCGGTAAAATAAGCAAAGCGATGATTTTTTGCTTAAAAGACATATCGGTTAATTTCATTATCATTTCCCTAGCAGCTAACAAATCTTTTCAGTCATCTAACTCGCACACCCTTAATAAGATGCGCCTCAATTGTGACTGTATAATTATTCAACTTGATCAATGTGCATCAATTACCGTGCTACACAGATCGCGATGCGATGAAGGTAACATTTAACCTTACAAAATTCATTGATTTACCGATAAAACTGTTAGCTAAGCGACCTAACGATACCCAAAACACATGCGACAACATTTTATTGACGTAAGCGACTGAAATCTGACACACTTTAACTACCCAAAAGGGGTAGGCCTGCACCAATTATGTGCTCAGAGAAAACAATCTATTCAGAACTAACTATAGATTCAACGCTCACCAGCGATTGATTCACAACTAATCAACTCCCTATTCTGCGCTGATTAACTGTCTATTCCTCGTTAACTAAATATGTATAATGCCGAATTATTAAAGTAGAGATTCGCAATAAATATGCGACAATAACTGAGAGATATTTTATGGACTGTCCCGCTTGCGAAGAACATATCGGTTGGGAATGGGTAGAAGAAGCGGCTATTGAACCCAATGAGGAATTCGATTGTCCAGAGTGCGAAGCAACATTGATGTACACCATCGATGAAGGCACCTACTACGGCGCTCAGCACAAGACCGTAGAAGTTATTGATGATTAAGATTATTTCCTAATGATCTGGATGTTTTATTAACTCTTTGATGTTCTAAGCCTGCGCAAAGCAGCTAAACACACCTTTACTAGAACGGGCGTTCAGCATAAAATATTGAACATATGTTCAGATTAATGAAGTAGATGTTATGGCCAAGACTGCGAAGTTCGATAGACAAGATGTAGTAGATAAAGCAACGAACCTGTATTGGGAAAAGGGCTTTCATGCGACTTCTATGCGTAACCTGCAAGACGTGATTGATATGCGTCCGGGCAGCATCTACGCGACTTTTGGCAGCAAAGAAGGTTTGTTTAAAGAGACGCTTGCTCGCTATACCGAACTTGGCATCCTCAATCTAAACCGCTTTCGCAGTGAAACCGAATCGCCGATCAAAGCGCTCGAAAATTTCGTAAAACGTGCCGTTGTCGAATCAAAACAAAGTTCGCCAAATGGCATGTGTATGCTGGCTAAAACGGTCGCAGAGCTGACTGATGAACACGCAGAGCTATTAGCTGAAGCGAAGAAATCACTCAAGATCATGGAAGGTGAGTTCGCCAAGTTGATTACAGAAGCGCAAGAACTGGGTGAGATCAGTAAAGAGCGCGAGCCGACGCAACTTGCTCGACATGTTCAGGTTCAGATCGCAGGCCTGCGTACCTACGCCAAAACCTGTGACGATATCGATTTGCTTAATTCTATGGTTGAAGACGTATTTAAGTACCACCCTTTTTAGCGTCTGACCTTATAGATTGGGCACAATACAAAAAGACTCCACTTTCACCTTAACCGGCCTGAGCGGAGTCTTTTTAGTTTTGATCTAGTTAACTTTATAGATGATAAACTTTGCGGTTTAAGGATTACACCTTTCTCATGATCAACGCTTGCGCATTAAGCATCGCTTCCTTAGTACTGACATCTAAGGTTTTCACGTTCGCAAAGCGTTCAACTTCTTTAATCGCCACGTCGTGAGCAAAGATCACCAATCTCGCCCTTTCAATGTCTTTCTGGGTAATGCGATTGCCTATTCCGTTGGCACCCTGCGTTTCGACTTTAATCCGAACCCCAAGATGATGCGCCGCCTTTTCTAAGGATTTCGCTGCTAAGAAAGTGTGGGCAACTCCTGACGGACAAGAAGTAATCGCCAATACATCCGCTTGCCCCTCTTCCGTTACCGAGCCTCCCGTGAACTGATTAGAATTCGCTTCGCCTTCGACCACGTTCTTCTTCAGAAGAATCACGATAAGAGCCGTCGTTAGAGCACCTGCTAGTGTGCCGACGATATAGCCAATCTTGCCATCAACCACTGGCAATACAATCCAGCCGCCCCATGGTGCATGGTTCACTACATGGAACATAAAGCCGACCACGTTCCCGACAATACCACCAGCAACAACCGCAGGCAGAACGCGCGCAGGATCAGCGGCTGCAAATGGGATCGCACCTTCACTAATGCCGATCATTCCCATAATGCCCGCCGCTTTTCCGGCTTCGCGTTCGTCTCGTTTGAACTTCTTAGGTGATATAAAAGTGGCAAGAGCCATGCCTAATGGTGGCGTACAGATCGCAATACCGACGCCGCCCATCAACCATGGTTGAGTATTCACCTGAGTTTGGGCAAACAGCGTTGCGACCTTATTGATCGGGCCGCCCATATCAAAGGCCGTCATCGCACCCAAAATGCTACCCAACACCACTTTTCCTGAGCCTGCCATGCCAGTTAGCATTTGGTTCATCTCTAGCATCACTTGGGCAATAGGAGAACCAATCACCCACATCACAGCCCCACAGGTAACAAAGGTACCGACTAGTGGATAGATGAAGATTGAGCTCAGCGAGATCATGCTGTCTGGCAGCTTGATCTTCTTGAGTAGATTAACCACAAAGCCCGCGAAAAAGCCGACCACGATCGCACCAAGGAAGCCGGTGTTGTATTGATTGACCGCGACCCAAGAACCAATCATGCCCGGTGCTAAACCCGGTTTGTCGGCCATTGAATACGCAATGTAACCACCGAGCACGGCGGTAAACAGGGTTAACCCTGCGATGCCCATTTGTGCGATGTCAGCCAGAACGCCACTCTCAGGCACTGCGCCATGACCCGACATCATTACCGACAAAGACAAAAGCACACCACCCGCGACCACGAATGGAATCATGTGTGAGGTGCCGTATAACAAGTGTTCTTTAAGGCGATTAAGAGATTGTGCCCAAGGGCTGAGTGGCTCGACATACACTTCATGATGGCTAGAGGCGTAACTATCGAACGATTCTAAATTGGCTTCGAGAAATAGCTCTTGAGCTTCCTCGACCGACTCCACCGCCTTTAATTTTGTAACAAAGCCATCTTCGATAAGTCTGGTCGAAATCTGAGCTAGTACCTCGATATGGTGGTCGTCGTGGTTGTCTGGCGAAGCGAGCATGAAGAACACGTCCGACAGTTCGCCGCCGTCTGCACCATAATCGATACCAGACCTGCTGATACCTACAGCGACAGCAGGTTTAGCGACGGCAGTACTTTTCGCGTGTGGAATCGCAATACCATCGTCAAAACCTGTATTACCGATGGCTTCACGCTTCCAGATATCATCAAGGAATTCACGTTTATTGGAGAGCTTACCGGCACGGTCGAGCAGTTCAACAAGCTCTTCAAATACCGCCTGTTTTGAGTCTGCTTGTAAATCTAAGCAGATGATCTCGGGCTCGATAATGTTGGTGATATCCATATGCTGCTCTGCCTCGCCTGATTTCAGACTGAAGTAATTACGTAAGTGATAAGGTTAATAAGATGAAAAGATTAACGGTGTGAAGGCACTCAATATATAGGACGAAAGGCGCATTAACTGGATTATTGTAACCAAGAACTCAGAGTGTGACTTTCACCTTGGAATAAAAAACGCCAATCCATAAAATCCACAAAACCCATAACAATATCGTCCCTCCCCTATGCGAGCTTTCCATACTGGAGTTCCCATGCAAGATAGCTTTTCCAAGGTAGCTTCTGTAACGTAACAGGGACGAGATTAAGCCGAGAATAATAATGAGAATTGTAGCGGTAACTGCGTGCCCTACAGGCATTGCGCATACTTATATGGCAGCTGATGCTCTAAATAAAACAGCCCCTAAGTTCAACGTTTCAATCAAGGTTGAGACGCAAGGCGCTATGGGTATTGAAAACTTATTGACCGCCCAAGATATTACCCTCGCAGACAAAGTGTTGATCGTCTCTGATATCGACATTGAACAACCAAGCCGATTTGACCCAGCTAAAACCTTATTCATTCCCATGGAAGAGGTGTTGTTGAGTGTCGATAAAGTCTTTATTAAGCATTGTCGAACTTAAGCTTTTGATGAACGAATACCAGATCACCTTCTTCGTTAACGATCCTGCCGCGAACTCACATGTCGCGCAGCCGCTGACTCGCTTAGCGAAGAAATTCAAAAGCAACATCCGCATTATCAACATCACTCAAAATCGAACCGCTGATCTCTCCAAATCCGTCGCGATGCTGCAAGTAGGTTTACTTCGTGGTGATTTGTGCCAGATAACCGCGGTCGGTATTGATGCGGAGCTTGCCTGTTTCGTTCTCAAAGATGTCATTGCAGAGCATTACGACATGGTTGGTTCGCAAGTGAACCATGAATTCTCTAGCGATTTAATCCAGCGAATGCCACAGATATGCCCGCCTTGTGACATCAAATGGCACCACGCTAAGGCGCAAACCCAACTGACCAAATTTGAGTGCTTAAAAGGGCTCGCTCACCTTGTTTACCCAGAGGATCCAGATGAACTGATTCTGGCATTTATTAAGCGAGAAGAACGCTCTTCAACCTGCGTGTCACCGGGTATCGCACTACCGCATGTAATGTTTGAATCGACCCAAGATCTCTCGATTGCGGTTATCGTTAGTGACGACCCGATTGACTGGGCATCACGTATCGGCGAAGTGCACGTTGCTATTGCACTCGTTCTGCCAACTAAACCACAACGAGAACATATTATTGCGGCGACCAACCTAACTCGAAACCTGCTTCACGATCAGGTCAATGAGCGTCTGCAAAAGACTCGAAGCAGTGTCGACCTACAAGCCTTGTTGATGTACATCTCGTCACGCCTGATTTGATTACCAGCTCGTTAGTTCTAGATGGATCCTCGATATTCAGTCGGGGTTCTTCCGGTGCGGTTTTTGAATACTCGGCAGAAGTAATTCACATCCTTAAAGCCACAACGTACCGACACTTCATTGAGTTTGAAGTTGTACTTCTTAAGCATGAACTTAGCGCGGTCGACACGAACACGGGTAATGTACTCAGCCAGCGTCATGTGGCCTTGTTGGCGGAACATTCGCGACAAGTGGTTCGATGAAATGCTAAAGCGCGAGGCAATGCTGTCTCGGGTTATTTGGCGGTGGAAGTTCTCTTGAATGTAGATACAAATCCCCTGATACACATCCTGTACTCGGCTATGAGATTTTTCTACGGGCGCTTCCAACATCGTCTTGCTGTATTGCAGTAGAGCTTGCAACAATAACTCATCCATCGGCTGCTTGTTACTCTCTCTCGCTAACGAACTTAGCGCCTCCAAAATGTTATCAATCGCAAACCCAGAACGAGTCTGAATACTGTGCTTTTGAATATCGTAAAAGCTCTCCTCGCCTTTGCGCTTACTCACCAAACTTAAACCCAGCTGACGACGCCCAAACAACATACTCAGTACCGAACAATCAGTATCCCAGTTCGGCTTGTTCCAACAGTTAGGCGGGATGAAAATCGCATCCCCTGCTTTCGCAACAACATTGGTGATCTTGCGATCATGACTCTCCATTTCATTAATATACTCACCGTCGAGCACCAGCTCTAAACGCGGAAAGTTCACCTGATAACTGAATGCTGAAGGCGTGTGAAAATCTCCCGCAAACCAGATGTTATGAAACGGTTCTCGCTCGTTTAATACCGACGAGATTAGGTCATGAAATATCATTGTTTCGAACTCTTATAAGCAGCAATAAGGCTACGGGAATAGATATACTCCTTAGTGAAACATAGCGCTATTGAGCAAAATCACAATTTGAGATCTAGGTTACAAAAATCCAGTAGTGGAAATAAATCTCCAGTCTAAGGCCAGATTTAGAACACTGTTATCATGATAGAAAAATCAATCTAAGCCCTTATCAATAAAAGCGTTATAACCTCATAAAAGCTGTCAACACTCCCCCAAACAGGCACTCCTAACCGATCAAAATCACACTCCATTTATAAGGCAACAATCATCCAGTAAATGCATTTTTTCTTCACTACAGAAGGCAAGCCGTAGATTCCAGAATACCCCTAACAAAATAAAAACAGAGTAGGGGTTCATTATGATCACGACATTGATCAACCAAAATTTGATTAAGCTTTCGCTTAGCGCTAATTCAAAAGAAGACGTATTTAAAGAGCTGATCGAGGTGCTGTACGCACAAGGTCGAATTTCAGACAAAGCACAGTTCCTTACCGACATTAAAGCTCGTGAAGAACAAGGTAATACCGGATTTGAAGAAGGTATTGCTCTGCCACACGCGAAAAGCGCTGCGGTCATCAAACCCGCGGTTGTTATCGGTGTCCATCAACAGGGTATCGAGTACGGCGCCGATGACGGCCAGCCATCAAAACTGTTCTTCATGATTGCCTCTCCTGATGGCGGCGATAATCACCACATCGAAGTACTGGCAGAGCTTTCTTCAAAATTGATTGAAGAAGGTTTCATTGAAAACTTCATGAATGCTCAATCTGAACAAGCGGCATTAGAGCTACTGCTTACCAAACCTGAACCTGCTGAGACAGAAACCAATGTTGAGAAGCAAGGCTTCATCATTGGTGTGACAGGCTGCCCAGCTGGCGTCGCACACACATATTTAGCAGCCGAAGCACTAGAAAAAGGCGCGGCGGCTCTTGGCTACGACATCAAGGTCGAAACCAACGGTTCTATTGGCGTTAAGAACAGCCCAACTCGAGAAGAGATCGAACGCGCAGATGCGATTGTGGTGGCTTGTGACAAACAGGTCGACATGGCTCGCTTTGCCGGAAAACGCGTCATCAGCACCAACGTAAAAGCACCAATCAAAGACGCACAAGGCTTGATTAAGCAAGCGCTCAACGCGTCAAGCTATCAAGCAGAACAAGCACCTACCAACCAATCTGTTGCAGAGAAAGCCTCACAAGCACGTTCAGACCTTTACCGTTACTTGATGAATGGCGTATCACACATGATCCCATTTGTGGTGACGGGCGGCCTTTTGATTGCGCTTGCACTGGCTATTGGCGGCGAGCCAAGCGAGTCTGGCATGGCGATTCCTGCTGGCAGCATGTGGAACCAAATTCTAGAAGTCGGTGTGGTTGCCTTCACATTGATGATCCCAATCTTGGCTGGCTACATTGCTTACGCGATTGCTGACCGCCCTGCCCTAACCCCTGGCCTTATCGGTGGTTGGATTGCTAACAACGGCTCTTTCTATGGCGCTGACGCGGGTACAGGCTTCATTGGTGCAATCATCGCTGGCCTATTAGTAGGCTACTTCGTTAAATGGATTACCTCGTTTAACTACCACAAATTCGTTCAACCGCTTGTGCCTATCATGATCGCTCCGATCACTGGCTCTTTGTTCATCGCAGGTCTGTTCATTTTTGTTATCGGCGCACCTATCGCTGGGCTGATGGATGCTCTTACTGCACTACTAACGAGCATGAGCACAGGCAACGTGGTTCTGCTTGGCATCGTCCTTGGTGGCATGGCCGGTTTCGATATGGGCGGTCCGTTCAACAAAGTAGCGTTCCTTTTCTCGGTCGGCATGATTGCCAGCGGTCAAACTCAATTCATGGGTGCGATGGCGTGCGCAATCCCTGTCGCTCCATTAGGCATGGCTATCGCAACCAGATTGGGCCGCAAGTTCGACCTGTTTGAATCTTCTGAAATTGAAGCAGGCAAAGCAGCAGGTGCGATGGGCTTAGTAGGTATCTCTGAGGGTGCGATTCCTTTCGCAGCGCAAGATCCAATGTCGGTTATCCCTGCCAACGTGCTTGGCTCAATGACTGCAGCTGTTATGGCGTTCTCATTTGGTATCACCAACAGCGTTGCTCACGGTGGCCCTGTTGTGGCTCTGCTCGGCGCAATGAACTACCCAATGCTGGCACTGCTGTGCATGGCATCAGGTGCAGGTGTGACTGCGGTTACTTGTATCGCGCTTAAAAATCTACGCAAAGCCAAGCTAGCAACAGCAGCGGCTTAAGCCATTTCAACTCCAATGGCTTGAGCCCACTCTAGTCTCGTATTTTAGTAAATCGAGTAGAGCTCAAGCCATGTTTCCCTTCATGGTGATCTCGATGTCTGATTTTTCTTTAGCGAACGACTCGTTCGTACAACGCTTTTTCTACCCTATGACCAACGTGATTCAAAACTACGCATGGGGTAGCCCGTCTTCGTTTAGCCAACTGTTTGGTATTGATAACCAATCTGGTGAGCCACAAGCGGAGATTTGGATGGGCGCACACCCCAATGGTTGCTCAATGGTGACTGATAACGGGCAACAGACCACATTGTCGAGCTTGATTTCTAAGAACCTAAACTTGTTTCTAAGCGAGAAAGTGGCGAGTCGCTTTGGCGAGTTACCTTATCTTTTCAAGGTATTAGCGGCTGAGAAAGCGCTGTCTGTTCAAGTACATCCAAACAAACAGCAAGCGGAATCTGGCTATGCTCTTGAAGAGCAGCAAGGCATTCCAATGACAGCTGGCAATCGTAACTACAAGGATCCTAATCATAAGCCAGAACTGGTGTATGCCCTAACGGACTACACGGCGATGAATGGCTTTAGGTCGATCAGCGAGATCCTTGAGCACTTCCATTACCTCGATATTCCTGAGCTGCACTCGATGGTTAACGACCTCGCGGGCGATCAAACGCCTAATGGATTAGCGAGCTTCTTCGCGAGTTTATTGTCTTTGCAAGGTGAACAAAAAGGCATGGCGCTGACCATGTTGTTGATGAAGGCGAAACTTTCAGATGCCCCTGTGTTCCAGTTGATTTCAGAGTTGGAACAACAGTATCCGGGGGATGTCGGCCTGTTTGCTCCGCTGCTATTGAACGTGCTCACGCTAAAGCCGGGGCAAGCCATGTATCTGGATGCCGAGACACCTCACGCTTACATTAAAGGTACGGGCTTAGAAGTGATGGCGAATTCAGACAATGTACTCCGCGCAGGGTTGACGCCTAAGTACATGGATATCAATGAATTAGTCTCTTGTACTCAATTCAATGAAAAGCCTGCGGATAGATTACTGCTCAGCCCGATTGAGCAAGGTGATGTGATGGAATATCAAATTCCAGTCGAAGATTTTAAGTTCTCTATCGTGCAAAACTCACATCAGAGGAAGATCACTACCGAAGGTGCCGAGATCCTACTGCCACTCGATGAATCCATGGTGCTAACCCATCAATGTGGTGAAACCTGCGTAATAGAGAAAGGCCAATCGGTGTTCATTCCCGCTTACGCTGAGAGTTACAAACTCGATTGCGTTGGACGCGTGGCGCGTGCTTACAGCTAGCTCTCCCGAGTAGATACAAACACTGATCATGCCCTGCTTTGCGGGGCATTTTTCTTCCTACAGAAAGTTATTTCAACACCGAAGTACACCATTAAATATGACTCATCTCACACTGGATGAATGATGCAAATCACACTTAATTTTGCTTGGTACAAATGTACAGTGAAGGGCTTTTATTTGCTATTTCGCGAATCGGGTTAATCCATTAATTTTAATTCAAGAACTTCAATAGTGAATGAGTTAATAAATGATCACACAGCTAACTAACGTCAACTTAATTAATAACAACCTTCAAGCGAATAATAAAAAAGAACTGTTTGAAGAATTGGCAAGCATGTTATTTGAGAACAACCGAATCAGTAATAAAGAAGCCTTCTTGGCAGACATCGAAATTCGTGAATCTCAAAGCATTACCTCGATGGACGGCATCGCTTACCCACACTCAAAAAGCAAGGCGGTCACTGAGCCGGCAATCGCTGTCGGTGTAAAGTGCGAAGGCATCGAATATGGCGATGAAGACGGCATTAATCCAACCGTATTTTTTATGATTGCTTCACCAGACAACGGTGCTGACCATCATATTTATGTATTACAAGAACTATTTGGAAAATTCAGCGATGAATTTATTCAAGATATCCATAACGCAAAAGACGAACAACAGATCCTTAATATTTTAATTAATTCATAAGGCATAGAAAATTATGAGCACCCTAACAACTCAAGCTACGAATACTAATAATAAAAACAGTAGTAGCGACTTTAAAAAACTCCTTAGTACCATGAAAGGCCACCTGCTTTTCGGAACCTCACACATGCTGCCTTTCATCGTAGCCGGTGGTGTTCTGTTGGCGTTAGCGGTAATGGCATCAGGCAAAGGTGCCGTACCAGCAGACGGCTTGCTGGCAGACATCTCTAATATCGGTATCAAAGGCCTTGTTCTTTTCCCAATCATTCTTGGCGGCTTTATTGGTTACTCCATTGCAGATAAACCAGCACTAGCACCTGCAATGATCTCTTCTGGCATCATGGCTGACATGGGCGGCGGTTTCCTTGGCTGTATCGTGGCAGGCTTTATCGCCGGTGGCGTGGTGTTCCAACTTAAGAAGATCCCACTTTCTGCAAACATGACGGCACTAGGTGCGTACTTCATCTACCCGCTTCTAGGTACGTTAATCTCTGCAGGTATCGTACTGTGGGGCATCGGTGAGCCAATTAAACTGTTCATGTATTCAATGAACGAGTTCCTAGCTTCAATGGCTGGTGCATCTAAGATGGTTCTGGGCACAATCCTTGGCGGTATGACGGCGTTTGATATGGGCGGCCCTATCAACAAAGTCGCGACCCTGTTTGCCCAAACTCAAGTAGACACACAACCTTGGCTAATGGGCGGCGTTGGCATCGCGATTTGTACTCCACCTCTAGGTATGGCTCTGGCGACTTTCCTATTCAAAAACAAGTTCTCTAAACAAGAGCAAGAAGCAGGTAAAGCGGCAGCAATCATGGGTTCTATCGGTATCTCTGAAGGTGCTATCCCGTTCGCAGCAAATGACCCAATGCGCGTACTTCCTTCAATCGTTGCCGGTGGTATCGTGGGCTGTGTATTCGGCTTCATGACAGACGTTCTACTGCACGCACCGTGGGGCGGCCTAATCACTGCGCCAGTATCAAGCAACATTCCAATGTACGTCGTCGGTATTGCGCTTGGCTCGCTAACCACAGCCGTTATCGTAGGCTTCTGGAAACCGGTAGCGGTAGAAACAGAAGAAGACATGGTTGAAGCACCAGTACAAGCTCAAGTGGCACCTGTAGCAGGCGAAGGCGAGTACGACATCGTAGCTGTAACATGTTGCCCTTCAGGTGTTGCACACACCTTCATGGCAGCGAAAGCACTAGAGAAAGCAGGCTTAGCCGCAGGCCTTAAGATTAAGGTAGAAACTCAAGGTCAAAACGGCATTCAGAACCGCATCACTGACCTAGATGTAGCGAACGCAAGGCTGGTTATCTTGGCTCACGATATTCAAGTGAAAGACGCTCACCGCTTTGCTAACGCGAACGTGATTGAGTGTTCAACCAAGGAAGCAATGAAGAAAGCCGCGACTATGGTGGCTATTTAAAACCTGAAACAAGTTAAAAGATAAAATTACTACCCCCTAGTAACTAAAATCCCCATTCGTCTAGTCAACGAATGGGGATTTCTTTTTACAGAATAACTCGTAGGAGCAATAGAATCAGCTCTTAGGATCAAGCGTCTCTTCGGTTTCTAAATCGAATAAGTGACATTGGCTGGTGTTGAAATGCAGCACCGTTTCTTCACCACTGTTTGCCGTGCGATCCGCATCAAAAGGCACGCGAGCCACCAGCTTATCTGCACCGAGTTTAAAGTAGAGATACAGCTCATTACCCATCGACTCAACCACATCAAGCCTGTGCGTTTGAGTATTCACTTCCGCCAGCGGCGCATCGTGATTAGCCAGTTGAATGTGCTCTGGACGAACACCAAACCATACCCACTCACCCATCTTTTCACGAGCGATAATCTGCTTGTCTTGTGGCAGTGTCCAACGAGTCCCACTTTCAGAGACCACGTTCATCACGCCATCAATCTCATCCAATCTCACCTTGAGAAGATTCATCGCTGGCGAACCAATAAAGCCTGCGACAAACTTGTTTGCTGGGTACTGATAAAGGTTCATTGGCGTATCGACTTGCATAATCTCACCTTGATTCAACACACAGATGCGATCGCCAAGGGTCATGGCTTCCACCTGATCGTGTGTCACATAGATCATGGTGGCGTTCTGCCCTTCTTGCTTCAGGTTATTGTGCAGCTGTGCAATGCTGACACGAGTCGAAACACGCAGCTTTGCATCCAAGTTAGACAAGGGCTCGTCAAACAAAAACACATCTGGCTTACGCACCATCGCACGGCCAAGCGCCACACGCTGCCTTTGACCACCCGACATTTCACCCGGCTTATTATTTAGCAGATGTTCAATATCCAGAGTCTTGGCTGCATCTTCAATTCGCTCATTGATTTCATGCTTTGGCAGCTTCTGTTGCTTCAGGCCAAAAGCCATGTTTTCGTACACCGACATGTGCGGATAAAGCGCGTAGTTCTGAAACACCATCGAGATACCACGATCTTTAGGTGGCAATTCGTTTACACGCTTATCGCCAATGTAGACATCACCTTCTGAGATATCTTCAAGGCCTGCGATCATGCGAAGTGTCGTGGATTTTGCGCAGCCAGACGGCCCAACAAACACCATGAACTCACCTTCGCGAATATTCAGATCGACACCGTGCACAGCCTTAAAACCATTTGGGTAGGTTTTTTCTACCCCTCTCAGTGTGACTTCAGCCATAACCTGTCCTTAAATCAATTCGTTAAATACTATCTTTGCAATCTGTCGTGGACGTTTTAGCCACGTTCTTGCAGTTGATTGAGCTCAAAATGGGCAACCGATGCGATAACCAGATCCGCTACTGGTTCTAATTCGCTGTGTTGAGCCGTACCCGTCAGCACACCAACATTGCTTGCGCCTGCATTGCGGCCAAATTCCATATCTGAAACCGTGTCACCAAACATGATCACTTCATGTGGCTCAATACCGCATTGCTCACAGAAGGCATTGAGTAGTGCGGGCGCTGGTTTAGGTTCGATATCGCCATCAGAATAACCAACATAATCGAACATCTCGCTCAAACCCGATTGCTCCAGTGTGTAGATGGTCGAGTCTTTGGTGTCTGCGGTCGCGATACCTAAAATCATGCCTTGCTGCTTAAACAGGTCAAGCTTTTCAGCCACACCCGGCAGGGCTTCAATCCAGCTTGGGTTCTCTTCCACTTCATCATTGAAAGCGGCTTTGGTCACCTTAGTGAATTCAGTGAGCGAGACATTCGGTTGCAGCATGTTGAACCACGCTGTTGCGGTATCTTCCACTGGATTTGAGGCTAATAGTCCATAGTTATCAACCACATCACCTTCAACACCGATGGCCAAGAGTAACTCAACAGGTGTGACAGTTTGATTACCTTGGTGTTGGTCACTGTAAGATTTCACACGCTCACAAGCACCACGAGAAACGTTAAGCCACATCTTGTGGAACTCTAACAATGTGCCGTCTTTATCAAATAACATCGCCTTAAACTTCATCACGGCTCATTCGCTCCATTAGTTCTCCCCAAGTACGCACTAGGGGTTGGTTAAATTCTGGTTGTTTGCCGTCGAATACGGCGTTGATGCAGCCTTCAAACTCACGTTCGTCAGATACGGGTTGAGGGCTGTTGATTAATGCAGAAGAAAGTTCTCCACGACGGATATCCACTCGACACCAACGGTAGCCTTCATCAATATGGATACTTTGTAGCTCATCACTCAAAACGATTCGGTCAATAATCTCGCCATCGACCACGCACTCAGCGTAGTAAGGGTTTTCTGAATCAGTAACTGCAATACGGTAACTAAGTGCCTGTCCTTGAGAGTCATTACCCGGTAGCAAGTCGCCTAAGTTGATGTCAAACTTCAGGCCACAGCGGCGCTCTAGGTAAACTTGCCCATTACGCAAACCAGACAAGATCCCTTCGCCGCTCAAGCCATGGCTGTAAACGAAGGTTGATGGGTCACCATAAATAGAAGGCTCATCCGATTTAGGGTTACGTTCATGGGGCTCAAGGTGTGAATCACTGCCGCCAATCGCCGTAATGCGCTGACCACAATTCCACATTTCATTGAGAGCCAATAACGCCTCTTCGGTCGCTTGCGGCGAGGTCGACCAAGTTGGGTCACAACACACTTCAAACGTAGACACTTGGCTGAGATCCACTTGATCGTAATGCCAATGCCACGGCTTCATCATCGGGTGATTAATGCCAAGGGAACTGTGTCCACTTTTAGCTAAACTCAATCCCGCTTCCATGGTCGCTTGGCTGCTGTGTTCAACGTCTCTCAGGTCTAAAGACTTAACTGGGCCATGTACATTAAAGTGTCCGAGATCGGTTGTGACTTCTAACGCGGGTAAGAACAAACACTGTGTTGAAACGGGCAGCTTAGGCTGGCAAATGTTGTGCTCAGTGAAGAAGAAAAAATCGAGCCCTTGAGATTCAACAATATCTTTAGCCGCAACCAAGGTATTGTGACCATCAGAAAGCTGAGTGTGAGCGTGTAAGTCGCCACGATACCAGCGAGAATCAGAACTCAGCATGTGGCTGTAATCGAACTCGATATCATGTTCACTTGTCACCGTTGGGTTCAGTTCTAGCTCAATATCGTTATTCACTAACTCATCAGAGCAAAGAACATCCACTTGATACTGCATCGCGCGCTCAGTGCGAAACTCACCTTCAAGGTTATAAAGTTCTAAGAACCACTCGCCCGGCGGGGTCACACCATCAATCGCGCCTAAGCCAGAGTTTTCCGGTTGGATAGTGAGTGACTTGTGCGCCTTTTCAAACAACACCTTGCCACGAAATGCTTGGTTGGCATCGTATGCCGCAGCGTATAAGAATCCTTTTTTCACCGTCGTACCAGTAATGGTTACGCAGTGAGAACCTGCTGGTAAATCAAAGGGGATACGTACTCTGCCAAACGGCAGTTCACCTTGAAATTGGGTCATTGTCTTCACCAAATTCGTCCTAATTGAAGGACTGGGTCAAAAAGAGGCCCACCCGAGTAGATGGGCCTTTATGCATGCAAAGATAGTGTTAATCCACTTTGCAGATTAAGAACGATTCGCTCGGTCTAGTGCACGTTGCGCTTTCTTAGCCGCTTGTTTTAGCGCTTTGTCAGCAGGCACGTTTTGGATTTGAATCTGGTCTGCAGCCACCTTCAGCGCATCCATAATCTTACCGTTGGTAGGGTCAAGGAAATCTTTGGTCGCCGTGTTTGCTTGCTTCAACGGAATCAGAGCTTGTGGGTTGTCTTTGGTGAACGCTTGGTATTCTGGAACTTCAGAAACACTGTTGCGCACAGGGATGTAGCCCGTAAACATCGACCATGCTGCCGTGTTTTTCGCGTTGGTGTAGAACTCAACAAACTCAAATGCACCTTTCGCTGCTGCGTCATCTGTGCCTTTTGGCATCACGTAAACCAACGCACCCGCTTGTGGCGCAGAAGGGTTTGAACCCCAACCCGGCTGTGTAGTTGCTGAAAGCTTAGTGAAGTCCAAGTCACCTTGGTCACCTGATGAACCGGTATAGCCCAATGCGTTGTCTTTCATCACGTCATCAATGGTTTTGTACCAGTATTCCCAGCCTTGACCGCCGTAGTGAATACGCATGATTTGATCGTCGTGGATCCACTTACGGAAACTGTCCCACACCTCAACCCATTCAGCTGAATCGATTAGCACTGTTTTGCCATCATCACTGATGATCTTCGCACCGTTAGAGAAAGCCGCGTCAATCATGTTGTCTTGGCCCCACATCGGCTCCCAGCCGTAAAAGGTCACGTTGCCTTTGTCATCACGTTGAGTAACTTTCTCCGCGACTTTAGCCACGCCTTGCCATGTGTTTAGGTCTTGCTCGGTAAAGCCGTTATCTGCCAATACCTGCTTGTTGTAGTAAAACACTTGAGTCGTACCGTAAGCAGGTAAGCCAATGATGGTGCCGTCGTCTGCGGTCACTTGGTCTTTAAACGCGCCAATGAAATCAGAGAAGTTAAACTCTTCATCCATGAACGGCGTTAGGTCACGGCTCAAACCACGTCCGTGCATCGCTTCCGCACGACCTGAATCTAGTAGCACAAGTTCAGGTGCCGTTCTAGACGCTAGACCTGCTTGCAGCTTCTGGTAGGTTTCCGTGTAGTTGCCTTGCAATGCTGGCTTCACCACATACTCATCTTGGCTCGCGTTGAACTCTTCGATGAGCTTAGTCATCATTTGCTGTGGCTTAGTACCACCGGAATACCAAAAGTTAACTTCGGTTGCGGCAAGAACACTGCTAGAGAACATAGACGCACTTGCTGCGCCAGCACACACTAGTGCGAGAGTTTTTAATTTCATTTCCGTTTACTCTTTTACGCCGTTATCGGCGATACCTGAAAGAATCGTCTTTTGACAAATGACGAATAGAATTAACAAAGGCAATACTGCAATGGTGCTCGCCGCCATGATTTGCGACCAGTTCAATCCATAGTTACCTTCGGCAATAAAGTAGTGACGAATCCCGGTCGCAATCAGGTTAAGTTCCTGAGTGGTAATAACCAAGCTTGGCCACATGTAGCTGTTGTAATTGGTAATAAAAGTGATGAGGAACAGTGTTGCGACTGCTGCTCGGCATTGCGGTAAGATGATTGCCCATAAGATTTTGAGCTCACCTGCACCATCAATTCGTGCCGCTTCAATCAGCGACGGATGCACCTTGATAAACACTTGGCGTAGATAGAACACACCGAAAACCGACGCCGCGTTCGACGCCACTAAGCCCATGTGTGAATCCAACAAACCCAGTCTTGCCAAGGTGATGTAAGACGGAATGTACGTCACTGCGCCCGGCAGCATGTAACAGCCCATCACGATAAAATAGAGCACGGTTTTCGAGCGAAACTTCAGCTGCGTTAATGCGTATGCAAACATTGCCGAATTCACAATCACCAATAGCGTAGTGAACAAGGCCACGCTAAAACTGTTGAAGATGTACAAACCAAACGGCGCGCTGTGAAAGGTTTCGACAAAGGTTTCCCAACGGAATTGCTCTGGAATCAAGTTCAGCGGGCTAGCAAAAATCTCATCATTGGTTTTCAGCGAACCTGACAGCATCCATAAGAACGGGAACACCATAATGGTTCCGCAGGTTGCTAAGAAAAGGTGCTTAGCCAGTGCGATAAACGAACGGCGATCCACTGAGCTTTTCTTTGACACAACCTCTGATTTGGTCGCTTTCGTTTGGGCCGTGACTTTAGATTCAGCCGCTCTTTGATTTAAGACTTGATTGGCATCCAATACTTGCGTGGTCATAATTCTGTCCTTTCAAAAATCGACTAGTAGTACACCCAGCGCTTGCCGATGTAGGTATTAATAAGTGCCAACAATCCAGTAATCAGGAATATCACTAACGATGTCGCGGCTGCCGGTCCCATTTCGTAACGCTCAAATGCTTGTTGGTAGAACAAGTACAACAAGGTACGAGTCTCTCCGCCCGGGCCGCCTTGCGTTAAGATTTGGAACTGATCGAACGCCTGCATTGCCGTAATAATGTTGACCACCACTAAGAAGAACGTGGTTGGTGAAATTAGTGGCAACGTTATCTTCAAAAAACGCGTTAAGCTGCTGCAACCATCAATCAAAGACGCTTCGTACAGAGACTCAGGAATCTTGTTGAGCGCACTGATGTAAAACAGCATCGTCCAGCCAATCGCCTGCCAAACCGTCACGATAATCACCGCAATCAAGGCTGTGTTTCCGTTCTCTAACCATGGAATTGCGCTAAACCCTGCCGATTCTAATAAGTGGTTGGCCAAGCCTGACTTCGTCTCGAACACCCAAGACCACACAATCGACACCGCGACCGTTGGCGTGATCCAAGGAGAGAAGATCACCGCACGATAGAACTGGCTGCCCTTGAAGTTTTTGTGCAACAACATCGCAAACACAAGCCCAAGAATGATGGTTGGAATCACCACTCCGACAGAGAACCAAAACGTGTTGAGTACTGCTTGAATGAACTCATAGTCCTCAACCATATACTCGTAATTTTCTAAACCGATGAACGAATAATCTGGCGAGATGTAATCCCAATCGGTGAAGCTGATATAAATTGAATAACCAAATGGTACGAGCCAAAAAGTAAACAGTGGCACCAACAACGGTGCGGTAAATAACAGTACCTTTAAGCGGTTTTTCATTGGTTCTGAGAAAGCACTCATGGTGACCTCGTCCTTATTTGTATGCGGTTAAATTAAGGGGTTTGTGTGACAGGTTAGTAAGAGCGCCCTTCATTTTTTTTATGGCTACCCATTAGAAAACCTTTCTTCCAGTTCACCGTCTTCCATCTGGTGATAAAGCCAATCACAAAAGAAATTCACCTTGGCACTGCGGCGGTGTTTGGTAATCAAATAGTGGGCAGACTCGGCAGGCATTGAGGATTCGTTTGCCAACACAAGGTCTTCTTTCTTGAGCAATTCAGACACAGCGAGCGAACGCACCAGCAACATTCCAATACCGTGCTTAACCGCTTCTAAGGCATGTAAAGAGTTACTCACTTCGAGCAGAACCTTAGGTAATGTCATCTCGAATTGGTTATGGCCGAGCCATTGCAACCAATTCTCTCGGTAGCCTTTCACCTGAACCGTCGGCAGAGCAACAAAGTCATGCTTGCTGAGTAATTCTTGATGCTCGGATTTGAATTGAGGGCTGCAAACTAACTGCCAATGTTCTTGAAACAGTCGCTCGCTATGGGTGTCTTCGCTTTCGACCTTGCCGTTGGTCAGCTCGATATCGACATTCTGACAAGGGTTGGTTGATGGCCAGTCCACCAGCTGAATATCGAGCCTGATAAAAGGGTATTTCTTATAGAAGGCTGGCAGTCGGGGTAACAGCCAGTTATGACAAAAGGTGTGATTTACGCGCAAGCTCAACACGTCGGTTTCTTTTTCCCCGAAGAGGATTTGAGTCTGTAATTTCAGGTGTGCTAATGAACCCGCAACAATCGGTTGATAGTGCTGGGCAGCTGACGTCAGCTTTACGCCTTTGGAGCTTCGCTCAAACAATGTGGTATCGAGAAAGGTTTCTAAACTTTTAAGCTGCTGACTCACCGCAGCTTGGGTAACACAAAGCTCGCGCGCAGCAGCGCCAATAGAACCGAGGCGGGCAACAGCTTCGAACGCAACAAGGGCACGTAGAGGGGGTAACATGGCTTCACCTGATTGAAATAAAAGTGAAAAATACTTCAATCAGGTTTCAGTTTTTTGCGCTTACCGTTACAGATTAATGACGAAGGGACGTTGATCAGATATTTATGATCAACGTCCCTTTTCTTTATTTCATGTTCTTAGCGGTGTGTCGCCGCGTGAATCAAACGCAATTACTCTTTGATGTAGAGATCCTTAGAATAGATACGCCCTTCTACATTGTTCTTCGCAAAACCACCAACACTTGGTCGTACTAGACGAGCCTGCATGTAGTAGTAAATTGGCGCGATCGGCATGTCTTCTGCCAGTAACTGTTCTGCCTGGTCGTAGAAACCTTGGCGATCTTGTTCGCTGGTTGCGGCTAGTGCGCTATCCATTGCTGCGTCGTACTTTTCATTGTTGTAGCGAGCAAAGTTACCTGAAGAGCCAGAACGCAACAGGCTCAAGAAGGTTGATGCTTCATTGTAGTCACCACACCAAGAGGCGCGCATCACATCAAAATCACCTTGGCGACGCGATACCAAGTAAGACTTCCACTCTTGGTTTTCTAGTTCAACTTGTGCGCCTAAGTTGCCTTTCAGCATTGATGCAATCGCCACTGCAATCGACTTGTTCGATTCACTGGTATTGTAAAGCAGTTTGAAATCCAATGGGTTAGACGCATCGTAGCCCGATTCTTGCAATAGTTCTTTGGCCTTTTGATCGCGTTCTTTCTGAGTCCACGTGCTGTATTCAGGTTGTGTTGCATCAAAACCAGCCGTGTACTCATGAGCAAAGGTATAAGCCGGTAAGTTGCCCACCTGAGTCACACCATTGGTGATAACGTCACGCATCATAGAATAAGAGACAGCTTTACGTACTCGCGCATCATCAAAAGGTGGTCGCGTAGTATTGAATGCGTAGTAGTAAGTACACAACAGAGGCACTGTGGTAAACGCATCTTGATATTTGCTTTTAAGCTGCTGCGCCATGTGTGTAGGCACGTCCGAAGTAATATCGACCTCGCCCACCGCATAACGGTTAATCGAAGCATTCTGATTCTCAAACGGAATATAAGTTACTTCGGTTAAGTGGGTATCTGAACTGTCCCAGTACGTCGGGTTCTTCTTAAGCTCAATGCGCTCGTTCACCACCCACTCATCTAGTACGAATGCACCATTACCAACAAATTGCTTAGGATCGCTCCACGGCTTGTCACTACTTTCTAGGGTTGCTTTGTGCACTGGCATCATGGATGTGTGGCCTGTCATCGCCACAAAGTAAGGCACTTTACTATCGAGTTCGAATTTCACCGTGTGTTTATCGACTGCAGAGATACCTAACTCTTCAACGGGCTTTTTGCCTTCGGCTACGTCAGCAATGTTGTTGATTTGAGTAAGCTTGAGATACCAAACATTCGGCGATGCCGTTTTAGGATCGACCGCGCGTCTTATCGCATACACGAAATCATCGGCCGTCACCGGATCGCCATTCGACCATTTCGCGTCTTTACGTAGGTGGAATACAAACGTCTGGTTGTCTTCGGTTTCCCAAGACTGTGCAACACCTGGGGTGATATTGCCATCGCGATCTTGAATCACTAAACCTTCAAATAGGTCACGTAGAATGTGCATTTCTGGCAGGCCTTCTGCTTTCGCAGGGTCAAGCGTCGCCGCTTCTGCATCGTTAGCACGAACTAAATGTTGTTCTTTCGCCAGAGAAGTTCCCGCAGGCAATGTGTCAGCAACGGCAGTTACTGAGATAAAAGGGGTCAATAGAGATGAAATGAGTAAAGCCGTTGAATGTTTCTTAAAATCCATATGTTTTTGCTCTCCTAGCCTATCTTTGAAGCAAGTAATAAAATTAACAATGCGACTGTTGACGAGTTTTAACGCTTTAGTTTATTTAAGTAAGTTTGTGTAATCGTTAATACTTGATAGTACTTGATCAATCAGGAGATAAAGGTGAGTTTAATTCCAAGAACAGAAAGAGCTGCATTTTCAATAAAGCCGCTAACATATGGAAAGTCAGTATTGGGCGCACCCTTGCTCTATTTCCCCGCGCAAGTAGAAAGCGAATCTCGAGGTCTAATCTTAGCAGGCACGCACGGTGCGAAACCGCTTCTATCGCAGGTTTGTCTTGTGCACTAAGAAGTTTGCCAGCCGCCAACTTGCGACACGATGTGATTCTGTCTATGAACCCAGATGGCAATCAATTAGGAACACGTGCCAACGCAAACCAAGTCGACCTAAACCGTGCCTTCCCAACTCAAAATTGGACAGCAAACGGCACTGTCTATCGCTGGAGCTCCCACACACCAGTCAGAGATGTAAAAGTGAAAACCGGCCAAGCCAACCAGCTCGAACCTGAAGTGCAGTCCCTCATCACACTCATTGAACAGCGTAAGCCAAAATTCGTCATCTCTTTCCACGAACCTCTCGCCATGGTCGATGACCCAACCCAATCGGAGCTTGCCACTTGGCTAAGCAAACAATTCAACCTACCGCTCGTTGAAGACGTGGATTACGAAACCCCAGGCTCATTCGGCACATGGTGTCAGGAAAGAAACCTACCGTGCATTACTGTAGAACTACCGCCCGTTTCTGCGGATTTAACTATAGAAAAGTATTTGGATGCGTTTGTGGCAGTGTTGGGGTGTGAGGGAAGTTAGCGCAACTCATTTTTGGACAATACTTTGTTAGATTAATTGCTTTAACAAGAGTGCAATATATAAGAATAAGTAACTTGAAATCTGATTTGTGCAGACTACCCCAAGATTCTAATACTCACTATTTTTCATTTATTTTTTGACTACTGTAGACTTTCTTCAAACCACCTACTTCCTATACTCACAGATATTGTGGGACATTAAAGGATCAATATATGAACCGAGTTTACTCACTTGCATTAATAGCGAGCTTAACCATGAGTCCAATTTCTCTTGCTGCTGAACAAGCGGATGTGATTATCACTAACGCCAAGATTTACGGTTACGACGATGCAGATGCTATCGCGATTTACGATGGTAATATTGTGTATGTTGGTAATACACCCGAAGTCAATGCCTATCGGACCTCGACAACTAACATTATCAATGTTGAACAAGCTTTTGTGATGCCGGGTTTTATCGATAACCACAACCATGTGTTTGAAGCGGCTTCGGAGGCAGGGGGCAATTGTGAGCTGAATATGGATGCTTCACTGGAAGAGCAGATCCCCTATCTAAAAGCGTGTCGTAAGCAAGCTAAGTCGAACGAATGGCTAATGGGTTATGGCTTTTCTCTTGATGCAATCCTAAGTGAAGACAACCGTTATACACCTTTAGAAGTGATTGACCGTATTTTCCCGGATCAACCAGTGGTGATTATGGAGCAGACTTCCCACTCCATGTGGGTGAATTCAGCAGCCCTTAAGCAAGCAGGCATCTCCAAACACTCCCAAGAACCGCAAGGCGGCAAGATTCTTAAAGACGATGAAACTGGAGAACTCAATGGCATTTTGCTTGATAATGCCGGCGATATTGTTATGGAGATGGCATGGAACAGCTTAGAGAGCCAATTTGATCAAAGTTACGAAGGCTTAATGGCAGGCCTTGAAGAAGCGGCCGCTCATGGTATAACCACAATTGGTGACGGTCGATTATATTGGAAACGTGGCTGGTATGAAGTGTGGAAACAAGCTGAAGAAAAAGGAAACTTAACGGCTCGTGTATCGCTTCGCCCGTGGATTTACCCGGCCGACTCCATGGAACCCCAGCTTACATTTTTAAAGAAAATTCAATCCAGCGACAAATCTCGTTTGCTACTGGTGGATCAGGTGAAAATGTATAGCGATGGTATTTTCATTAACGGAACTGCAAAAACACTGGCTCCGTATCTAGACACCTATATTCCTGACGAGCCATACGGCATCAACTATATTCCACCGCAGCAAATGAAAATCTGGCTTGATGAGTTAAATCAAATTGGTTATAGCGCTCATATTCATGCTATAGGTGATGGAGGTATTCGTGAGTCACTGAATGCTATCGAATATGTTCGCAGTCAAGGCGCAGATAAACCTTATACACTAACTCATGTGGAGCTGGTGAACTCAAAAGATGTCCCGCGTTTTGCCAAGCTGAATGTAACGGCAGATTTTCAGGTTGGCTCTGATTATGTGGCTTACCATGATCACAAATGGGCAGAAGTTTTTCTTGGTGCTAAACGCACCAGAGCCATGATGAACCTGAAAGCCATCTTTGATACAGGGGCTAACGTCTCTTTGAGTAGTGACTGGAATGTGCATGATATCAATCCGTTAGTTGGTATCGCCAATAGCCTTAAAATGGGTAAAACGGGATTGCCGGATATTCATTCAGCGATTGATGCTTACACAACCAACGCCGCAGAAAGTTTGGGAATCAGTGATATTACAGGTTCGATAGAAGTCGGAAAATCAGCAGACTTTGCCATTTTGGAACATGATATTACCCGCTTGCGGGTAGGTGAGATTGCCGACACTAAGATCTTAATGACAATGTTACAGGGTGATATAGTTTTCGACTCAGAAGAGTAACTAAAAAGGTGCAGGATGTTTCCGGCACCTTATTTTTTCCACGGAGGTAAGAGTGCTACGTAAACGTTTCTATATTGAAGTGAGCCTGAAACAACTAATACTGCTGGTGATCCTTGTCCCGGTACTGTTTAGCTGCACCTTCGATAGCATGCGCGATATGGAACATGGTAATCAGTCGGCGATTTTAGCCGTTATTGGGCTCATGATGGCTGCTGGTATTATTGGCGTGTTTGAAGCGACATACCAGAAAACTCAGCTTGCTAATCAGATTCAGCGAATTCTGGTTCACTTCACTAAGCTACTTCTCTTTACTGGTATTTCTGAGCTTATGATCTTGGCGATAGCGGCTATTGGCACCACATCAACGGTATGGGACGATCCATTGCTATGGGCGCTATTACCTATTTACGCCTCCCTGTATATCTATGATTGGTGGGATGCGCTTATCGCAGCGTCTGACTAATTCGCTACTTGTATTGGTGTTTCTGGGGCAGAAGATGGTAGTGTTTAAAGGCTTTAATTACCATACTCCCACTTTCAGAAAGGGTTAGTCCGTTGCGCCAACACAGCTCAACTTTTCGGTCAATGCCAGAGAGTTCGAAGTCGCATTTGAGAGCAACCAGTAGGCCGTTTTCGATTTGCGTGCTAACACACTCCTCTGGTAAAAACGCAAATCCCTTATTGTGTTTGAGCATAGCTATGAGGGGATCGATATCTGAGAACACACAGTAACACGGGCTAAAACCATCGTTGTCTTCGCTACTTACTTCACCCCATACTAACTCGCGGTATTCACTCAAGTCCTTACTGGTAACGTGAGATAACTGAGCCAGTGGATGGTCAGGACTACAGACTAGAATTTCTCTATAGTACCCTAGACGGCAATAATCGAAATGTTTGTGATGAATAGTTTCCGACTCATGGGTAATTATGACATCTACATGACCATCGCCTAAGTCTTGCTCCAGTTGGGTTCTTTCATCGCGATAGACCTCAACACTCAAATGGGGTAAATCTAAAACAGAGGCTAGAGGTTGCGTAAACACAATGTCAGGGATGTAGTTTTCAATCCCTATGGTCAGTACAGTCGGCTCATTTTGCATAAGCATTTCAGCACCTTGGACAAACTTATCAAGGTGGCTCAGTGTATGAGTAAGATGGGGAAGTAAACGTTCCCCGTCTTTACTCAAAGTGGTTTTATTTCCTGTTCGGTCAAAGAAGTTAACCCCCAGATCGATTTCCAGATCAGAAATCCATTGACTAACCTGAGATTGCTTTTTACCCAGTTTACGTGCCGCGGCAGAAATCGATCCAGTTTCTACGGCTAATAACAGTGCTTTTAGATGAAGTGTGTTCATAGACCAATACTTAGAGTTGATGGTGCTTTGACTAATTCCAGTATGTATTAAATGCGTGACTCATTTCTTGAGATCTCAGCTCAGCCAAATTACACAATAAGTCCTTGTTCTTTATCAATTAAGACATATGTAGAATTAATAATTCTACTCGAAGATAAAAAAATATTAATAGAAAATTCTCCGCGCCCACCTATCTTGAATTACTATGCTCAGCGCGTAGCACCCGAAAAACAAGCCCTATTCGAAGAAAGCATACCGTTCTAACCCAAAAAAGAATGTATTAAAGACATATATGAAAAAAGATAAAGTAAATCACCAATAACATTTTTAAACTAAGCAAACACTCTAAATTGTTTTGGGGCAGAAGTGCTTCATAGTGAATTTTGCAACAGGCTGTTGCAAAATTGGGGTTGGAGTTTGTCCAGCAGCCTGTTGGACATTCGATGAAGCAGGCAATTTACTAATTGTGCAGCAGCTTGTTGCACAAATAAATCTCATGTTGGTTTCATGCGCACTAAACACGTCTTGGGGCAAAGGTGTGTTTGCCATGATCGGCGCTAGCACACCTCTGATAACAACATACTATCAACTTAACCACGGCGCTTTTTGGCATTGATCTTTTAATAGAGATAAAAAGCCAGTGACTCGCGCTGACCTCTCATGCGCAGCAGAACTCACGAGGGCAACAATATCGGCATTTGGAAGCTCATAATTTGGCAATAATCGCACTAATTTACCACTATCAATCTGTGATTGAATATCCCATTCAGATCGCATGATAATCCCTAAGTCTCTTAAGGCCCAGTCTTTAATCACTCTGCCCTCATTACTTGCAAGTGAAGGACGAATTCGAACATTTTCTATGGATCCTGAGACTGTATGAGTAAAGCTCCACAACGTGACATCTTCATTATTTTCTCTCAACGCAATACATTGATGCTTCTTAAGATCTTGCGGAGTTTCAGGCTGTCCATAACGTGATAAATACTCGGGCGAAGCGCAAACAAAGCGCTTGTTTGGGGCTAAACTCACCATCTTAAGGCTGGAATCCGTCAGGTGACCAATGTAGATGATAATGTCCCATTTATGATGGTTGGCCCAGTTTGGCTTATCTGATAACTCTAGCTCCACCTCTAGGCGAGGATGAGCTTTTTTATACTCACCTAATAAAGGGGCTATCACATCGTTGCCAAAGCCAAGGGGCGCCAATACTCTTAGACAACCACTGACATCCCCTCTGCTTTCATTGAGTTTATCGGTGAGCTCGTCCAAATCTTCAAGGATCGAAATACCAGTATCAACTAAAACGCGCCCTTCTTCTGTTAAGCTAACCACGCGCGAAGGCCGTTGAAGTAACTTAAGCGATAGCTTCTTTTCGATATGTTGAATACGCTGAGTGACTGATGGTGGCGTTATATTGAGCGTACGAGCCGCATCTGCCAATGTTCTATGGTTAGAAACTACCACAAGAAATCGAATATCTTCTGTCGTCAACATTAACTTCCAACCTAATGTATAAGTAGATTTTTGTTAATATAATTCAACTTCTTCCTACTTCATAATCATTTCATCAATAGTTAACTTCACTTTGCAAGTTTAGGTAAATGAAATGATTAAGCATACGGAACACCCTGATTTAGAAAAAAAATACAATGCCATCGGCACACCATTTCTCTATTTGGATAAACAAAAATTTTTGAGCAACCTTGCTCAAATGCGCAGCCATATGTCGAAACTAGGCACACCACTAAGGCCCCACTTTAAGACCGTAAAATCGTTAGATGCGCTTCCGTACTTAATTGACTCTATAGAGGATCCAATCACTGTATCCACCCTTGAAGAAGCAGAACAGCTTGCCAGTTATGGTTGTAAAGACATTCTCTATGCTGTTGGCATATCAAAAGAAAAGCTATTGCGAGTCGAACTGCTACTGAAACGTGGTATGAGTATTGTGGTTTTACTTGATAGCATGGAACAAGTCGATTTCGTTAACGCCTACTGTCAAGAACGTGGGTGTGTTATTAGCTGCCTGATAGAGATTGATTGCGACGGACACCGAGGTGGAGTAAGTGCAGATTCCGAAGCCCTGATTGCAATGGCTAAGAGCTTAGGTAAGGGTTTGGGCAATTTTAAAGGGGTGATGCTCCACGCAGGTGAGTCTTACCACTGTAAGTCTCGAGAAGCGTTAAACCAATCCGCCAGTAATGAAGTAGCGACTGCACAACTTGCGGCGAAACGCCTCGAGTCGGTTGGGATTTACTGCGAAATAGTCAGCGTGGGTTCTACCCCGACGGCATGCTCATACACAAACACAAGTGGAATCACAGAAGTCAGAGCTGGCGTCTATTCATTGTTTGACTTAGTGATGCATCGGCTTGGAGTATGTACTTTAAACGATATCGCAATCTCAGTAGTAAGTAGTGTTATTGGACACAACAAATCGAGGGGGCAAATATTTGTTGATGCTGGATGGATGGCTCTTTCTTTAGATAAAGGTCATGACGAACAATGTTATGGCGTGGTTCTCCAACCGAATGGCCAAGAGAGTCAAATACTGAAAGTAGTGCAGGTAAATCAAGAGCACGGCATACTCGAAGCGGCTTCTGGAAGCGAGATCGACTTCGAATGTTTTCCCATTGGTTCTAGAGTACACATCGTCCCAAATCATGCATGCTCTACAAGCGCGATGCACAGTAAATACTATGTCTTTGACTTGGTCGAGGGTCAAATTGAGCAATGGCAACGTGTTTCAGGGTGGTAAACATGATTTATCTAGATGAAAAAACGACAGCAGCGTTAATTTCTCACGAGCTGGCATACAAAGCGGTCAAAGCGGCATTTTCTTCAGTACAAGATCAGCACTCATCAATATTTCCGGTCGTTAACGCATCAGGCCCGATCGAAGGCTCAATGTTTTCACTCAAATCAGCATGCACAAATCAATTACTTGGTTGGAAAATGGGAAGCTATTGGCCTTGCAATAATCAGTTTGGGCGACCGAACCATGGTACTCATATCTTTCTTCTTTCACCGGATACGGGGGAAATGAAAGCCATTTTGTCAGCAAGTTTGGTCAATGCCTACCGAACTGCAGCAGCTGATGCCATCGCTGTTGATCTACTGGCGAGACAAGATTCATCTGTACTCGCGTTATTTGGCACAGGTCATCAAGCTAAATACGAAGCGCTTGCCATTTCAAAAGTTAGGAATCTATCTAAAGTCCTGATTGTTGGTAGAAATCAGACTAACGCCAACCAACTAGCGAAAGAGCTAAGCAAAGAAGGGTTAACAACAGACATCAAATCCGCTCAAGAAGCCTGTGAAAGCGCAGATATTATTGTTACCGTTACAGCGTCCACCGCTCCTTTGTTTGAATCTTCATGGGTAAAACCTGGAACTCATATTTCTGCAATGGGAGCAGATAAAATAGGAAAACAGGAACTTCCACCATCGCTATTTGAGAACGCCACCCTCTATTGTGATTATTTATCTCAGTCCAAAACGATTGGTGAGTTCCAGCATGCGCCAGATAAAGAGATCTATCAGATCGGTGACAAGCTTCAATTAAAAGAAAGGAACAAAAACGACATTACTATTTTTGATAGCTCAGGAATTGCCTATCAAGATCTTTATATTGCGCAAATAGTTTTAGATAAATACCTATCCAAGGGAGATGACCATGAATAACGTTAGCTTTTTAAAAATAAACGGTAACACCATCGATGACATTATCGACCTCTCTGTGGAAGAGTCCCAAAAACATCTCATTGCTAATAACGCAGAATGGCTTGCAGAGGCGAGTTTCAACGACGATAGCGTCAGTTACGGCATTTATTTAGACGACAAGCCAGCAGGGCTCATCTCTCTTATCGATCCAAGACTACTCGACAAGTTCGATGATCACTTTCAAAAGGATCATTTGTACGTGTGGCGCGTCATGATTGACCATCGTTTCCAAGGAAAAGGATTGGGGAGTCAAGCGATTAACTTCAGTAAGAAATACGCTTCCATTACCGGTTTAAAAGGCGTCTCCCTGACCACGATGGATAAAGAAAAAGGCAATGCGCTCTCTATTTATCAAAAGCTTGGTTTTATACCAACGGGCAGAAGACTTGATGATGAAATTGAATTAATTTTTGGCTTAAAGGAATGAGTGGATAAACAAGTCAGATGGTGTGTCTGGGGCGGCTATTTGGCCGCCTCATTTTATACTTCAACTGTAAAGGTATTGAAGAGTTCATTCAAAAACGCTGACCCCTCGTGCACTCTCACCTCCCCCCGGTCACAGAGTAACCAACAATCAAATTGACTCTTATTCAGTCTCCGTAACCTTTAAAGATCTTGAATCGCTTCGATGAGCTTTTTGACTGGAGTATGGTCTGACTCTATCCTATTGTCCATACTATCTAAATATGCTGACTACCTAGAGTGAAGAAAGAAAATGTGTCGGGCCTTTTCCTAACGTAAGCGTGTCATGAACACCGCATTCTAA
>NZ_JBFRTR010000002.1:0-9933 GCF_041474215.1 Vibrio sp. 10N.222.52.C12 | reverse complement strand
CCGCAGAGGCCTCTAGCGCACCTAATCCCGCTCAATAAATTTGAGTCTGGCTGTACACCCGACTAGGGTTTTCACCCCAATTCGCGTAAAGAGAACTAGATTATAACTGATTGAATACATTGGTCAACTGATTGGATACTGCTAACGAATGATATGGACTCCCTCTACCTGACACTCTGCGTGCCATACTTACTTAGTACACGCTGAAGAACTGGAGGTTACTATGTCCACCATTCAAACTATTGGCGTTGACCTCGCCAAGAATGTATTCAGTATTCACGGCGTTGATGCATATGGCAAGTGCGTCCTACGCAAAACTGTCAAAAGAAACAAACTCTTAGACACATTCGCGAAGTTACCGCCCTGCCTCATCGGTATGGAGGCGTGCTCTGGTGCACACCACTGGGCGAGAGAGCTACTGAAACTAGGTCATAACCCGAAAATTATGGCGTCCAAATTCGTTATTCCATATCGACAAAATGAGAAGAACGATGCCAATGACGCAGAGGCCATCTGTGAAGCGGTATCTAGACCCAAAACACGATTTGTCTCTATAAAAAGTGAAGAGCAACAAGCTGTGCTTTGCCTGCACCGTATTCGACAGGGGCTAATTAAAACAAGAACGGCGACTATTAACCAGCTCAGAGGTTTGCTTTCCGAATTTGGCATTGTGATGCCGCAGGGTCGCTACTCGGCTCAAAACACTATTGGTAGTGTCCTTGAAGATGCAGAAAATGGTTTGCCTATACTCGCTCGAGAGCTACTTCAAGATCTATCGAACAAGATTCAACACCTTAACCTAGAAGTATTGCACTATGATCGTAGAGTCTCTGCTTTAGTTCGTGAGATGGCTTCAGCCAAAGCCCTCATGGATATTCCAGGTGTCGGTGAACACAGTGCAAGTGCCATTGTCGCGACCGTCAATGACGCCAAACAATTTGGCTCTAGCCGCCAATTTGCCGCTTGGATAGGGTTGGTTCCAAGACAATACTCAACAGGTGGTCATGTTCACCTTGGTCGCATCAGCAAAAGAGGCGAAAAACATATTCGCACTCTACTTATTCATGGCGCAAGAGCCGTTATTGCACGATGTAAAGAGAAAACCGATCGCAACAGTATTTGGTTAAATCAACTCGTTGAACGACGAGGTTATAAACGAGCAGCTGTCGCCCTAGCAGCAAAAAACGCTCGTATAATATGGGCATTATTAACAACAGGAAAAGAGTACAAGATTAACTATGTAAACGGTTAACACTCACCGAGTCAAAGCAATAGCAAATGATGACAATACGACCAGACCGAGATGCCTAAACCTGTTTAATTGGGAAGTAATAAATACTGTTTAACGAATGAGGTTGGCATCAAGCGAATATCATCAAGGTGACGGAACAATTCCGATTAAACACCGAATGTAGAGCTGCTGTCCGATCCACTGTTGTCAGCGGGAGCTATTGTTGACAAAAGAGGGAGTCCATGTAGCCCAATTAAGGTGTGAAGTACGCGACCACGACACTTAATTTGACCACCGTAAACACTGAACTCGACCCAAACCAAAAATGCCAAGCATGCTGAATCACTCTTAAATTGTTAGTTTTATTTTATCGACGATACTTCTTTAACATAACGATCTCGTAGGCTCGTATATTTCTTTTCATCTCTGACATTCAGAGCTCCCAACATTGCTCCACACCCAAAATGATAGTCATAATGATCCTGCAAAAGAGAAGTTACTGATGACAATGAATCAATTGTGGAAGCCACTTGAATCTTGCCTTCAGTTGATGAAGTGTTCCATCTATATTTTGGAGAGAATCGTAATAAAGATACCAAAGATAGAATTTTCTTTAGGCGTGCTTTACTGTCAGCACTATTTACTGACTGAGTGCGGTCGATCTGACTCGGGTAAAGCCCCCATAAAAACTCATCAACATACGAATAGTCTTTAGGATTTGTACTTTGACGAAACGCTTCAGGTTGAATGGAATATGACACTTCACTTGGGACAGTTTCATCGATAAAGACCCTAGCTCCTTTCCCCATACCTTCAAGTTTTACAGCTTGTGTTGCCGCCTTACCACAAATGAATTTCCCCAATCTTACATTGACAGTGTCAGGTTCGACAATTTCACCATAAGACATTCCACCACGGCACAATACGCCATTAGATGCAGTCTCCCACATAATTTCTCGAGCTGCCTCAAGTACAAGGTCTGCATTAGCCGACCAAATAAATGCACAATCAGATAACTGCGCAACTTTGACACCATTATGTTTCATCACTTTGTTGAGAATCCTACGAAACTTCAATAGTAGCTTCGCGCAAAAGATATGCTCTGATGTCGATTTGGAAGTCTTGAAACGATGTGCTGAAAAATCACTTTTCTCAATTTCCACTTTGCCTTGTGTCAGTGCACCAACCCCCAAAATATCGACAAAAAATACTGCACCTAGATATTCTTTCAACTGACTCGATCCTTATTATAAAACTAACGCCTGCATAACACGTTTGCTACCATGCAGATTAAGCTCAAATTTACCACTTAATACGGTAAACTCAAAGAAACCTAGAATGCCGAATGTAGCAAATCGTGTTGATGCATTTGTTATGTTTCAATTAATTCAATGATGTCTTCACAATTACCAATAACAAGATCAATCGATATCGCTTGCTCTAACTTAAAAGATAAATCAGAAAATACAATCCGAAACTCATTTTGATGTTCATAGTTTTGTGACTTTTGAAAAGTATTCCATTGCCACTTTTGGTTTTGCAATGATTCTTTGGTCACTTCAAGTGATCGATTATAATTAACCTTACCTATATGTGGATTAGAAAAATTATACTTATCATGTCGTAATTGTTCCGCAATTCGATTTACAAACTTAGTGATGTTTGTAATTTTAATAATTGAATCATAGTGCTTATCAAGCCCAAGTAAAGTTGAATGTTTAGTGTTTGAATTTGCACAACACCAGATAAAAACCTCATTTAATGAACTCGTTGAATATTGGTGATTATTGACGGTTAATTCACCAAGTCCTTCTAAAGAATCACCTAACTCAACACTTTCAATACCTTGATAAAAAGACAAAGAGTTCAATCTAATTATACCCTTCGTTATGAGTTTCTTAGCCCAAGTTAATTCCATAGCTTTAATCAGAACATTCGGCGCTGGATATTCATTATATTCAATACCATCGACAATCCTCGTACCATTTATTGTTAAAGTATTCATACATCTCCTGAAACATAACATTCTTAATAACAGGCAGTCTCGTTTTTCTGTCTGCCTGTTTATCAAAAAATTTATCATAAACCACTAAAAATTAAAGCAAATACATCGAGCTATGTATTCTGTCATCATATAAAAACGCGCCAGCGTGTTATCACTTTTTAACAGTGCCTGTTATCTAAGGCATTATTCTCACAAACATTTTAACAAACAATAGTTTACCAAACATTCCATCGACAAAACGAGACTAAGCACTTAACAAAACAAGCCATTATTCATACTCAAACCAGATTAAAACTTAATAAACTGTATAGATACACAGAAAAGAAAATAAAGATGATGAGTAAATTATCCAAAACTTGATATTAGGATTTGTAGGGAAAACGAACGCCCTTAAAATGTGTAGAGCATTTGATCTAACAAGTTTTGGGGCAGAGGCGTGTTACAAACTTTAAGCTCCCCCGTAATGACAAACTTCAGTAGATAATTAGATTACGGATAATCACTACTAACTGAGTTTGAAAGGTTTACATTGCGTACCTTGATGATACCTGAGCTTCCAACAAGTGCCCGTAAATGTCCAAATTGAACAGCGTTTGGCATAGTCACTAACTTCTCCAGATTCACTTACAAGAGCAGACTCATACTTTAAAAGCTGTATAGAAGGCTCAAGTTGAATACATTCATACTTTTGAGAATGAACGCGGATATCTGAAGGCTCTTCCAAATCCATCATTTGAATAATGGATGTAAAATCGTAGCTATCTCCTGACTTACCAACTTCAGTAAAACTAGGGTGTATTAAACGATCAAGGTCAGCTTTGTTCTGACGAGTTTGGTATTGATGGAGTTCTATTTCTTGTTCGATCAAAATGTCCATTTTACCTCCTAAACTGATATGGCATATAAGGCCTTTATAATCCATTTAAACCACTTGCAACGTCGTCGCCCCACGCAAGCCAATTAGGTTGCCAAATGGATCTTCGATTTGACACATAAAAAGCCCATTTTCAATTGCCATTGGGCCTCTATACAGTTTTGCACCAAGTTCTTCAAAATGATCCAGTGCTTTATCCAAGTTGTTTACCGACCAATATAAAACTGTCCCGCATTTACCCGAGCCTACTTTTTCGTCTGCTTGCACTATCTCAAGAGAAAAACCGTTTAAATTGAGCACGGTAAAGTCGAAACTAGGATGATAAACAGATTCTGCTGTAGGAAAGGCTTTTTGATACCACTCGATGCCCAATGCGACATTTTGAACATGAATAAGAATCGCTGTTGGAATCATAGTCTTCCTCCTACTACTTACCAATCACTAGTATGGTGTGCCGTTCTTTCTAGAGGGAGTCCATTCACCAGAACTTTCAACAACCCATTTGAAATCATCATCTGGATAATGGGCTTCGTCTTTTGCAACTCGGCTCCCTATAACTATAAATTTAGCTTGTTCGCTACTACGGTTTATTAAATGATGACCATTTTCGACCCTAGCAGGGAAACCAATACACATTCCTGCAAACAATGTCTGCTCACCGTCATCACTGACTAAACATAGCTCACCACCGAGTACATAAAGAAACTCATCTGACCTTGTGTGCCAATGGCGAAGAGCCGACTGCGCATTCGGTTCTAATACTTCCAGATTCACACCGAACTGAGTGAGCCCAAAAGAATCACCTAAACTTCTGCATTCAGATTGACCAAGGCGAGATTTAAATGGCTCTGGAAATGGGTTAAACGTATCACCTTTTATGCTTAACGCTTGTTTCGCTTTCGTCATTAATTGCCCCTATGCATAACGCTTTTCAGTCGGGATATAGTCATTTGCTTCTGTCCATCTTGCTCAACCTTTTTAAGCAACTCAAGCCATATATGGTGGTTATGTGATTTTTGTACGCACACGAGTGATGGGTTACGAAAAAAACACCTGCACTCTAGGGTTGTTAGTTAGCATATGTATTACAAAATCAACTCACCATTAATTAGTCAATCATCGGTCGTGACACACTTTGGGGCAAAGACGTGTTTGCCGAGATGGGCGTCAGCACGTCTTTGGACAGAACCACGTTACCTTGGCTACGCAACGCTTAATCCTTATCTGTTAGGCAATTTTTGTTCGCTGTATAAATGACGACACTTCCGGAGCCAATTTATGGTAAAACGACGCAACTTGTTCTAAGTACCATGCAACAAATTTACTGTCGATTTCAATATAGGAACCTAAGCTGCCTTCAACTAAGCCTTTCCATTGAGCCTTCTGCTTTTCAAACCTATCGGTCACTTTGCCGTTGTTATGAATAATCTGATTCCGTAACTTATAGGCGACAATCATTGCATCGGCTTCTTCTTTGCAGCCAGCAAGACTAAGGTGAGCATTGGTTTTTAGGTAGAGTAGGCACTTCTCTACCTTCGATAGTCTCCCCTTCTCAAGTAACTTTAGAGGCTGACCTTTATGTGATGCTAGTAGTTCACATAGCTCATATAAGGAATTTTCGACAAAGCTCGAAATAGTAATTACTACACTATGCTTGTGTATCCACTCACTCTTCACTATGTCTTCGTAGTAAACCATTCCATAGATCTCGCCTAACTCTTGATACCGATCTTCGCAGGTAGTTTCTGCCAACGATTTCTCAAGTTCGCTGTCTAAGCGGTTTGCTTTCGACTCCCAGTGAGAATCTATTGATTGGGAAAATCGTCTAATGCGATTAACTTCATTTTGACTCTGATGACAATAGCAAGCCAAGCCGCTTTTAAATGCATCCATCACATATCTCCAGCTAATTTCCTAACGCTTTATCGACGGTTTTTTTCCTAATTATATGCAACCAATCATAACGTTAATCATACTCACGCTCAATCTAATGCCCGTATTGCCTAGAGCCTAGGATGTGAACTTCAGAAATTTCCGAAAGTTTCCGTATAACTCCGGCGGATTCTGAGCAATACGATTTTTAGCCTACATACGCCCAAAATAAGCTCGGTCTGACTCTCTTTCATCGGATTAGATTTGATAGGGAAAGCGCACGCCCCCCAAATTGCGTAGAGCATTTGAGCTAACAAGTTTTGGGGCATTTTCGAGCTAGAAAATGCCACGTGTAAAAATTCAGATTGTGACGTTTTTGGGGCAGCTCTGAGTTAGCTGGCACTTTGAGAGAAAAGTGCCACGGGTAAAACTTTAGGCCAATGAAGCCTCTGGATAAAACTTTGCCAGTGACATTACTAGAATAGAATGCTGCTGCGCGGCTCACTTGGCTTTGCGAAAATCGCTACTTCATGACATTAGCTGATTAGTCATGTACAATTAATACAACCAACAAGAGGAACATTGATATGGTCAATACCTCAAATTCAAAGCGCCAAAAAGCTACATTTACCCCTAGCTTAAAGAACTTCAAAACCAGTTTGGGTTATGAAGGCATGACGATAAATAAGAAATCGAACGTTCAAACCATTGAAGATTTAAAACGCAAGTATGCGAGATAAATATGGTGCTGATCAGGACAAATACTGTTACTCAAATTCTGATGTTTTAATTAACAGATTGAATATACTTGACTCAGATGAACTTGAAAAAGCCGAAATTGAGTTTACGAGTTATAGGTACCTTTCATACAAAAGTAATGTTTCTGAAATCAAGCATTTAGACTTCAATCACCTCAAGTGTCTACATCACCATCTATTCCAAGATATTTTTGAATGGGCAGGTCAAGTTCGAGAAGTAAAGGCTACACTCGATTCTGTACCGTTTCTAGGATTGAAGCTGAAGCTTCAAAATTATTTGGTATTATCCCTTCGTTAGACAATTTGGCTTTGCCCGATCTTATCCAAGAATTAGCCAATCTATTTTGCGAATTAAATTTGTTACATCCTTTTAGGGAAGGTAATGGCGAACTTTACGTTTTTTCTTTGAAGAACTCGTATTTATCCTTGGCTACACCATCGAGTGGCCTAAAATTACTCAACAAGAATGGATTGATGCAAATATTGAAGGGGTATCATTCGATTTAGAACCGTTAATTACAATATTTCGTTTAGCTCTATCTAGTGAAAAACAAGACTGAATTTTTGTGCGATTGCATTAGTTTTAATAGCCTAAACTCCACTGAGGAGTGTTGAACCGCTTTTTTCTGTGAAACATAACTGGGCAGAAAGTGGTTTAACTTATCTTCGCCGTCTAACTTGATGTAGCCAAAAACAGATCAAACTATATTGGAAATGAACAGACTTTATTGGAACTGACAAACTTTAATGTCCTCGGACATTTACAGTGGGAATCGCTGATTTATAGAAGCCGGGTATCGAAAGAAATTTCGTGTTTTTTGGCCGTTTTGATGAGTTTTGGATAACCTGGATGTTTTGTGTTGAGCACATAGTTTTGTTCGCGAGGCACAATCACCGATGGGGTCGCCAGCGCCAAGCTTGAATAGCTCGATAACCATTGATCACCTATTTCGGCTGTCTGAAGCGGGGCTGGCTCTTCATTCCAGTTGTCCGGTAAGTCGTCATTTTCAAGGACCAAAGCATCGGCTTCATCCAGTTCCAACGTAAACAAGACATAATTTTCAAGTACTTTGGTATTTTTGAGATGAACCAAGATTTCTAAAATGGCAAGTGACTCTGACGCCGCAACATAAACCGCAGACCGTCCAATAGAATTCCAACGCCCTCCGTACAGTCTGGAGCCTTCGCCATCGAAAGCTGACTCTTCCCACTTTTCCTTTACGATTCGGTACAAAGTGATCAAGAAAATACCCCATGCTCTAATCGTCCAATTAGGTTTAGCACACCCTCTGATTCAGCAGTTGTGGCAACCATATCGATAGGGCGGCGATTACCCAAACCAACCACAGGGGATTTGATCCATTCACACGCGGCCAAGATATCACCTTCAAACAAGTTGATGGTTTGGTTGAATATCTCAGCAAAACGGTACAAACGATCACTTTCGTCTTTGTTAAAACGTCCCGCTTTCGATCTGCGGTTTAGTGTGGCTGGTGGAATTGTAACAGCGGTAGCCAACTCTTTCTTTTCCAATTTAGAGTGCTTGGCTAGTTTGTCAAAAACATCAAAATCCAGACCTTTATGAACAGACTCATAAAGGGTTACCCCTCGCGATGGAATACCTACTTGCTGCCAAAAGCTAGCTGGCTGTTTAACAGGCTTGAATGCTTGCATTTGTGACATAACAATAACTCCTTATCAGATGGTAGTGTCATTATGTATCAGATGATTGCGGTAGGCAAGTTTACAAGTACATAGCTTGGAAAATTGGAGAGCGACAAGTAAGTTAGAGCCTTGTCTTCTGGCTTTTAAGTCCCTTCGCTTGTATCGACAACAACATATTGAAATTCAAGAGGCTGCTAGGATGTTGGGGATCAACAGGGGTAGTTTCAGCAAAAAATTAAACCAGATTACAAATAATGAACTTGGATTGGTTGAAAGCCTATAGATATATATCAAGCCTATTAGGACACAGCAGAGGGCGTAGCCATCATTACCTTGAAAAACGCCAGCCAGTCAGTAGCTTGGTCTAATTTACCCCCGTGATACATCACGGGGATTTACAGCGAACAGCATGATAAGAACGGATAACTTTTGGCAGGGTAAACCAATAGCTTAAAATTGCTTTTGCACTGGGCAAGGGTATTGCTCTTTTAATGCGGCGGTTAGATAGCTGGCGATGCTGCCACCAATGCCTGCTTTGCCGTATTTTTTTAAACGAGGATCGTGTTCAAGTCTGTTGTCGATAATTGTCATCAGATCTTTGGTTTTCCATTCCCATAATGTTTCGCGATTGGCTGCATCTTTCATTGGCAAGCAATAATCAATGCGTTGGCCGCGAGTATCTAAACGGGTGGTATAAAAGTTCACGGCGTTAGCAGCGACACGAGTACCAATCAATAAATCTCGATACTCAGGACTCCCCGGATTTTGATAATGTTCAACATAGTAACTCATATCTGCAGGGCTGTTGCCACTGCTGAGTCGGTCGATTTCTGGAATTTGACTATTGGCTAAGCTCAAAAAAGAGAAACATGTGCCTAAGCCTAATACGAGCCATTTCATCATTAATCCCTCCATTTAATACTGTGTATCTTACTAGGTCGTTACGATTTTTCATTTTAATTACTCAATAATTAACCATTATTTATAGGTTAAGAGCGGGTTTGATCCTCCTTCTGTGTTGGCTGTAAGGTTGATGGTGGCTCAACACGGTTACTGGTACTCTCAAATTGTTCACGTGTATCCTCCACGATTTGCGAGTGGTTGTCGGGGGTGTAATAACGCTCAGTGCCTCCGCGTTGTTTATGCTGCTCAATCACCGTTTGGCTGGTGTTGCCTAGAGCCTTACCTTTGTATTGTTCGCCCACCATTGTTTGCCACTCGGATTGGGTCGGCTCAGGATTAAAGGTACGTTCGTGCTCTTCTTGAGTGGGGACGCTGGCGAGCACAAAATCTTTAAACGTGTCGGTTGTTTTAAATTTTTCCCATTCATCAGCGCGGGCTTGGCGTGATTTATCATTACTACCGGTAAGAATCTGTTCTGCTCGTCCTACTTCAGATTTATATTTCTCCTCCACAAAACCTTGGAATGGTATTTCCAGTTTCTCAGTCAGGCTGGCCAGATGACGTTGCTCTTGGCTGTTGACTTGACTGAGTGTATCGACCTCTTGTTGAGATTGTGTCGTGGACG
>NZ_JBFRTR010000001.1:0-7521 GCF_041474215.1 Vibrio sp. 10N.222.52.C12 | reverse complement strand
TTAGAATGCGGTGTTCATGGCACGCTTACAAATATTTGAACCATCAGGTCTATCGTAAAGTCTGCATACTGAATGATTCCCTGCTTGTAACATTTGGCCAAATTTGAAAAGTGTACTGGCTGGGGAGATACCGAAAACATGTATCACCTTAGAGCGCCATGAATCTTGAATTGTCCTTATGGCTTGCCTAGCAAGAACTGAAAAATTATCTAATTGTTCTTTTGAGTTAATGCAGTTAGGGTCGGGGTCAGTATTAGTGATTCTAATCCAGCCTATTTTCTTATCTCTAACTTTTTTAGCCAATTCTTCGGGAAGAGCATTGGTATCTAACTTTGCTGTGAGTTCGAAAGAAAGGATTGCTTCTTCCTGGTCAGAATCGTCACCTACTTCATACGAGATATTAAACTGCGAGGTTAAGATCGGAGATTCCTTTGGCCAACGCCAAGTTTTTGCGATTCGATCATATTGGAAAATTTCTACATGCCTAGCTTCACCGATAATCCTTCCAGCTAGAACTAGTACTGGAACCAAATGCAACGGGAAAATTCCTAGAGATTCAGGTGTCATAGATGATTTCTGAGATGGTTTGTTACTTGTGAAGCTAATTAATTCTCGTATATCTGACTCATGTTCATGAAGAAAATGCCCCCAAAACCCAAAACGTCCTCGGTCATCTCGCTGTGTTCTTCGGAGCATGTGTTTGATTTCTGGGAGTGGACCAAGATTTCGGCTAAGTGCAGAACTGCAAAGTTCTGTTTTGGATACATTTGTTGGTACTTGAGCTAAGTCAGCGAGTAGAGTTATGAGTTGTACGGTGGGATACTGCAAACTACCCAATAACAAATTAACTCGGGCAGTATGTTCATCGCGCATATGTTGTAAATCGGATGCTGAATGTCCAGCTACATCTATCCTATCTATAAGTCTATGGTGACCGTCACACATAAGCATGATGTTGTCTGGAGAGTCTGATAGTGCATGAGAGCTCTCATTCCCTCTAGGTCCATCTGGATCGGAAGCTACAATGTGAGCCAAATATGCAACCCTTGCATTTTTTGTTGTTAAAGGAGTAGAGCCAAGATCTTGACCACACCCCCGGTACATACACCTTCCTCCAGCATCATGCCATACCTTAGAAGCTGTAAGGGGTGATATTGCTTTACCTCGACCTTGGCCAAATAGTACATCCCTTGCTTTCTTTAGGGCGGTAATATCTTTGACTTTTGCTTCTAGCAACGTCCAGTCAAATTGTGAGGTCTTACTTTCTACTAATACGTCATAAGGAAGCTCTATACGTTTAAGCATGTTCTTCTTAGACAGCACCTTGAGAACGGACACAGCTTCCGTACCTAAATCACCTACCATTAACTGCGACGGTTTTTCACCCTGTTCATAGACCTTGAAGATATGTTTGGCATAAGCATAAACTATTAGTTTTCCATTTGAGAGGCATAAAGAAAGCCATTCTGCCAATTCTGCGTCAGATAAACCTGACGGATGACCTTTAAGTACCTTCAGTTCGTTTTGCACTTGTAATCCTTTTCCATCATTTAACTGCTACTCATTATTAACTGACTCTGACCCAATTTCTTCCTTTCGGTTGCAGACAAGTAAGAACAATAATCAACCAAGCTCATAATGTGGTATTAGTTAGATTTGGTCAAACAGAGGTAACGAGGGTTACTAAAAGTAACAAATATTTCCAGTTAAAACGCTTTCGTACTGTCAATCCCCGATAGAAATGTCCACTTTTAGGAGAAAAGAAATGGAGTCAACGTGAGTGGCTGGCGGTGAATTGGTCAAGTTCAAGAAGGAAAAGGCTCGCTAATGCGAGCCTTATATCTATCAATTGATAGGGATGACGAGCTTACCACTTCTTGCTAAAAGCACCTCGTCTTTAACAACAAATGCCTCTACGAAGTGATTCCCTTTATAAGAGGTTGTTTCTTCTTTGATTTTTCCACCGATTTCAAACCCACCTCGTAATTGACCTAATCTACCCGCTTCTTCTCCAGTGTTAGTAATTTGCCAATATACGTCTGAGTTGGGAGGAATATCATCTGTAACCGTGAACTTAAGCGAATAGTTCTTGCCAAAAATAATTTGTTGGACAGCTCTAGCGAACGGATTGACGCCATTTTTATTACGATACTCAACATCTAAGTTGACACTACCAACGCTCTCCACTTCTTCCCATCTATGACGCGCGCAGTAAGGAGGAATAGGGAAGTTAGGTTGACTTGCTTCGCCCAAGATTTCATCATAGGTAGCTGCTGTGGCAGATTTCTTGGTAACAGAATGAAAGCTATCTCCGAACACACGGCGCCATTTTTTAATAGATTCAGTTCGATCTGTTTCATCAAATGCATCTTCTATCCAAGTTCTATAATCGCCGATCTTTGTTTTGAAAATCGTATACTTTTCTTCATTCCAGTGACGAGTAAACGTTTCTTCGGTTCGTACTGGATTGACTATTTCTGGCATTGAATCGTAAAAACTTAAATAATCATCCAAACGGGTAAAAATTGTCTTTAAGGTGGTAGCAATATCTTTGAAGAGCTCACTATTAGGTTCGTAGTCTTGAACCATATTACAAATCAAAGTGGTTAAAAGTATTGATTTACATGAAAACGTAGTTTTTATGTCACGAAGATACTTGATAAGGCGAATACATTTAATGAGGTTGTTGTTACCTACTACTGAATTCTTGTCGGCGACCCACTTCTTGTATGATTCAGGGTCAGTAAGCTCAAACTCATTGGTGTGTCTATTCGCAATCAAATATTGTGTATGATTACCTAAAACGGTTTCTGTTACTCGTACAATACATGGAACAACATCGATATGAAAATCACCTGAATAATCAAGATAAACACAACGAGTGTTATAGTGAACCATATCTTTATAGATACTTGACCCCTTAAAAGCCTGATGAAGTTTTGTTATGTAGTCTTTAGGCTCCCAATTATCATTTTCGTCCATAAAGAAGACTATATCAGCGTCAAACTCTTTGTTTTTAACTGGCTTGATAATCGTCCTATGTCCGTATGACCCCTGAGGCGAGGTGTTCCTAAAAATCCCTTTAAAATCGTCGTGATCTTTTACATACTTCTCAACAGACGCTGAAGTGGTAGTAACCTTGTTAATTCGAGCTTGATTGAGATTGACCACTTCTGTTAGGAATTCAGTAAATATTTTTTGATGTCTCACATGGTTTCCTTACTTAATTAAATAACTAATTTCTTGGTCTTTGTTTATTTGTAATGACCAAGGGTAACCAGCACCATCAAAGTGGTGTACGTTTATCTGCTGACTAAGGTGATTTTGATTAAACTCCGCCCCTATGCGCATGATTAGCGAGGCTTGAGCCATAAGGGTCAAATGAACTTCAGTAACGTAGGGGTACTTCTTAAGAAGGGTGTTATTTATTTCGGTTCTAAGGGAGGCAACAAAGTTTGATTGCTCTACATCTGAGAACATATTTCCAACGTTTCTACTTTCAACTCTATAAGCAATAGCGCGATCTAACTCTAGACTTTCAAGAAAGGTCTTTAAGTCATTATCAAAAGAGACTTCTATCGAAATGCCTAGCTTTGTTACCTGAGAATCTAGAACCTCCGGCTTTTCCATAATTTCTGAGCACTCTAATTTTTGACCTCGACTTCTAGCATCTCGACAGTCTAACCATCGTTCCTTGTGCTGCTTCTTGTTGTCACGGTTCCAGCAGTAGTAATTTACCAAACGCTTATTTCCAACCAAGTAACCTAAAGTAAAGCAATGCGGAACATGAGCTATAGCTCCTAAAGCGAGTGGCTTGTTTGGTTCAAAGCCATTTAATTTCTGAAGTGATTCGTCGTAAAACTTCTGAAGTTTGGCGCATGATTCTTTTAACCAGTCCTCAAGAGTCTGCTTTCTAGATTTCCACATGAAAAGGTCATCATGTAACCCGGCTGGTTCGATTGTGGAACTAAAACTGCTGCACAGGGTTGGAGCGGCAGCCCCATCTAAGCTTCTTAAATCGATACTCTTTGCTCTGTTCTTTGAGGCTGACTCACCAAATAGCATTGAGTAAACTTCAAAGAAGAATCCTACGACGATCATTACTATTGAGACATAAACACCTACCAACGTCGCAATTTCATATGTTGAGTCAGACGCTGTATCAATGACGAATGAGTATTCACCATTGCTAAACTGAATTGCAAGTGAGCCAATTGCCGTAAGAGTAAAGAGCTTTATGCCTAAGCTCATAAGATAGCGCGAGCCTGAAAGTCGGCGCTGAAAAATTACGTAACCAAAATCAAGTAGTTGATCTATCCATTTCAAACTTCAAGTCCTATATATCTAGAAAGTAATTGATTCTAACCTATAAGGTATTTATTGCACATTGATATATGTGTATGTAAATGCCTATTCATATTTGGTTATCTATTCGTTTGTACAGACTTTCACCCCCATATTACATCTCGGGGATTAACAGCGAACAGCATGAGAAGAAGGGATGATTTTTAGTATTGCAAAAGCCCTGAACAGGGTGTGAATGAGTAAAAGATCTAAACAACTTTGGGGCACTTTGGAGTTAGAAAGTGCCACGGGTAAAAATTCAGTCTGTGAAGGTTTTGGACAGAAATCATTTTAGGAAAATCGAACATTAGCAAAACATGAATAATTAGAAGTATGGCAAATAGAAAACTGACGTGCAGATCGCACCAGGTGATGTGTCGAAACTCTACCTTACGAAGACCGCACTCGCCTTGAGAAAAGTATCAAGGCTGCCACCCTTCTAGAACAGATCGCACAATTTACTTATATAGAGGCTCGGGCTTGTTCAACACTAGGGATTTAACGTTGGTTACGCACGCTTAATCCTTATTGTATGGCATTATTACCATGAAGTGAAAAATGTTGAGACCACTCTAATCCATTACGAGAGTTTTGAGATTTTTCCCAGAATTTGTCGCAATATACGCTATAGAACTCGTCTACTAACTCTGTCACCAAAGGCAATAAACACTCGACTTCATCGACAAATTTTGAATAAAGCTTATCACGAGCTTTCTCGTACTCAAGATCCAAGTCATAATCATTTATCTTTCCATGCACCTCGTACCAAGCCATATCCTTGAACATGCCATCGTCTTCTGTGAACAAGTGAATATGACCTTTATGAGCGCGAGTATTCCTGTCAACCCGGAAGCTTTCACCCGATTTATCTATAGCTTTTAATAATTCAACGATTTTCGGATGCTCGACTTTAAGCTCACGCTTTAAGCTTTTTAGATTAAGTTTGTGATCAGGCATATCTTTTTCCAAAGTTTCGATGACAAAGTGAAATGCAATATCTCGAATGCTGGCAAATCGTAACAACGCTAAATCAGTTATAGATTTAAGCCAGTCGTACCTATTAATTGCTTGCACCGATGAAGGCAAAGGAAGTTGTTCTACACCTAACATCTGAGGAATAACACGCAGGTCTACAAACTGTTGTTCTAGAGCTTCAAAGCGTCCATTTATCAGTAATGCGTAAGCCATATGAGGATCGTTTTTCACAAAGTCGTCATAACTCTCGTAACCGTAATGACCTAAGAAATACATACCCATGGAGTCGTATAAAGCTCCTTTAAAAATGGAGTCTTCTAGTCCCCACCAGTGATACTCTGTATTCAAAATTACCTCTTAACTAATAAGATGGCTACGCTTTGCTAAGGTGCGGCTAACTCCACGAAACCTGAGCAAAGCCACCGTAATAACTAAACTCAACCGAACCAAAATCGCCGACAGTTAGCTGTCCGCTTGAACAATTATTAGCTGTTATGGTTGATATAATTGCCTAATATCTTAATGGCTTCAATACCATCGTGAACTGGTAACTCGTTGTAGTGAAACCCTTGCTCTATTACTCGATTTATAATTGTTCCTTTGCCATCACCGAAGCGTGGATGTACATGGGGGTTTCGCATTAACCGCAGAGCTGTTAGCTTAGATTCCATTTCTTCATTAATTAGGTCAACTTCGCGAGCTTTTGTTATCAACCTTGCAAAACCCTTAGTACAAACAGATTCATGCTCAGTCAATACAAAACAATTTGCTAAACAGTGCTCTGCAACAAGTTGGCAAAGCAAAATGCAAGAAATAAAATTCCCTTGGATAAAGCTACTTTCAATTTCATGCAATACAAACGGGTCTAAACCGCCAGAAAACATCATACTGTCGTGATGTAAATCAACTACATGACTGCGAAAGAACGCTTCTCTCTTTTCTGGAGAGTCATAATCTTGATACTTATCTAACCAATCCAACTTACTTCATCCTAAGACAGCCAACGCTTTTAGACGGATTTATTCCGTAATTGTATGTGACCAATCATAACGCTAATCATACTCACGCTCAATCTAATGCCCGTATTGCCTAGCGACTAGGATGTGAACTTCAGAAATTGCCGAAAGTTTCCGTATAACTCCGGCGGAATCTGAGCAATATGATTTTCAACCTACACACGCCCGAAATAGCTCGGCCTGAACCTCTTTCATCGGATTAGATTTGGTAGGTAAAAACAAGGCCCCTAAAATGTGTAGAGTATTTGATCTAACGGTTTGGGGCATAAGTGAGTCAGTGAGCTTGCTAATTTAGAAGTTACAGATCAATTAACTCACGTGTTGAAAACCAGATCTGTTAAGGTAATGTTAGCAGCTCAATACAGACGTCTCCGCAAAGCACCTTAAAGACCATGCCTAGCACATAGTAAAAACACCACGTGTTGCGAATCAATATTGAACAATTTGTATGCTTACGGAATTAACAGAAGGCGTTTAATTCAGTGGTAGGAAGTGGATTTAGGAAGAAGCCTAGAGAGCTTACGCTCTCTAGGTTCAACCCTGAAGTTACACCAGTTGCGACAACACCAGAACAAACCGCACTCACCCCATTTACTACTGCTGAAGCGAAATACTTTACGTTTTGAACGAATCTTTCCATAAAACCTCCTCGTTTATTTGCTGGATGTGAAACTAACAAATTATTGATGTAATTTAGTGTGATAATTACAAACGTGAGTCCGGTTATTATGTCCAGGGTGCTGAAGTGGAGAATTGAACTCCAAACCTCTGCCTAAATCCACTGGTCGATAATTCTATATAAAACTCTATTATAGTCAACAAGATGAACTAGTAAGCTAATGTCCAATAAAGGTATGAGGCACGCAATACCGATGCTACTGCATACCACCTTAATCCCCCAAACGGACGCATAACAAAAATGCCACGCGAGCCAAGTTACTTTTAAATGTTGTTATGTACCTATCCCTGCATAGTTTTCTTGGACTATTGCCATTGCAGACTCAGCAGCGACGTCATAGTCCTCAAACGTTCGTTTGTAAAAGTAGAAAAATGCGACACCAAACTCAGCTAGTTCAATGAAGATAAAATTATTCGTAGAGTGGAAGAAATGGAAGTCATTATTCGTGGTATGGATAACACAAAGAGAGTTAAGCCTGTCCACCTTTGATTTCATACTCAATACTTG